>DMAZ01000001.1 GCA_003446335.1 Lachnospiraceae bacterium
TGTTGCGGCATCCCGGCTCAAAAGTAACATTGAATACCGGTACCTGCTCTGTGGATAAGGGTGCCAGATAGCTCTGACCGACAAAGAACTGACCGTAAGGATTAGGATCTCCGATCGGGAAACAGATCGTATTCTGGAACCTGTCCTTTTCTGTCAGAGCCGGTTCTTCCTCGTTCCATACTTCCTTAGCCAGACGAAATACTGCCCAGCCTTTCGGCCATCCTACATACATTGTTGCATGAGTGATGATTGCTGCGATTTCTTCCTTCGTCACACCATGCGCCTTCGCATTCTGAAGGTGATAGCTCAGGGAAGAATCGGTAATGCCTGAAGCCATCAAGGATACAACGGTGATAATACACTTTGTTTTTACGCTGATCACTTCCTCATTCCATACTTCACCGAATAATACGTCATCGTTGAGATGTGCAAACATCGGAGAGAATTCTCCGAGTTGATTTCTACCTGCTGTCTGTACGATTTTTTCACTCATTTACACGTCCTCCTGATCAGTCTACGCGTCAATTATTCCTCATTCTCACGGAGAATTGTTTTCTGACCTTGTGTCAGAATATATTTTATATCTATCCTGACTACGTGTCAACGTTTTTTTCAGACCGGGATGCTAACTCCGGATTCCGTGGAGCTGCACAGGAATTCGGTTTGGAAAATATCAGCTGTCGCTGACCCGAATTCCGCACTCCCGTCTCGCAAGCGGGAAGAAAATTACCACCTGTATCCCACACCGTCTTCCAGATGAAGGTAATAATATCCCGCATGATCCATCAGTACTTTCATGTCATCGAACTGTTCTTTTGTAAGAAGTACATAGTACTGATTGTCTTTAAGATAGTAATGTACTATATACATATGCGGATACGCACCGGGATCGACGACATCGGCACACCCGGTATCACTGGAAGAATTACCGGAATTACAGGCAAGCCGGACGGCATATTGATCATCAATGACAGGTACGTCTTCGCGCATTACATTGCCTTTTAAATCGGCTACTCTGTAATAATACTCATATGTGTTATTGACAGGATCATCTGCCCATTTCACAATTCGGTAATTTCTGGCAAGCACAAGGACTTCTGTGTATGTTGTCCTGCCTTCCTCAATGGATGCAATAAATGCCTCCTTATCTCCTCCGAAGAGTCCCCAGCCGAAAAGGCCCTTCTTTGTTTTCCTGAGTTCCTCAGCCTTTGTACGTGGTACCGGAATAAAGGGAAGCGTTGTAACACTTGGATACTTCTGATTCTCCTGATACTCTTCCATGGCATTGGCGAACTCCTCCATCATGGAGTTCTCTAACATTTTGAACCCGCTCTCAATATCAAATAAACCCATTTTCAAGTGAATTTACATAGTAATATTCCGTCAGGGAATCCCTGAGCTCACTGCTCAGCGTATCATATGGGACATCTCCGATACCAAGTACTTTTATTCCCAGTTCGTGCAGACGCTTGCAGAAAAATGTACATGCGACGGGATATGCCGGTGATAGAAATATATAATTCATCTGGAGACCTCCTGGTGGATTTTAACCTGCCGCTTTTTTCTCGGTTCAGTGGGGGAATACCTCTCACCCTAAAGGTGGTGAGTCATTACAGATCGTCTCAGCGGGATCCCCATTCTCCCGCTGAGATAAAAAGGGACGAAGACCAGTGTCTCCGTCCCTTCTGCTGTCATTATTCGTATCAGCTTGTTGCGGATACCTTTGAGTCTACATGCATGCCCATTCCAGCAGTATGCGCGGAAACTTCCGAAGCCAGATAAAGAACGGCATTTGCCACCTCTTCCGGTTTCGCATAGCGCTTATCCATAGCATAGGTGCCGGCCAGCATTGCCATAGCTTCCTCGTGTGTCATGGAATCTCCGAAGAAATCCTTCTCAATTCTGAGCATCATCGGAGTATCTACCGGACCCGGGCATACATAATTTACATGGATACCGCAGGGACCAAGTTCCATTGCGACGCACTTTGTCAGGCCTGCGACGGCATACTTGGAAGAAACATACGCACTGTTCCCGGCAGTCGGTTCATATGCAGCAGCTGAAGCGACTACTACAACAGAACCGGATCCTTTTTCGATCAGTGTAGGAGCTGCGTACTTCATTGTCAGCATAACCGCAAAAACATTCAGCATGTATGTCTTCTCGAAAAGATCAAGAGTCATATCCTGTACCGGATGCGCTTTGCCTTCATAGCCTGCGTTCGGAACAACAATGTCGATTGTTCCAAAGAGAGCCTTTGCACCCTCTACATAATTCTTGATGTCTTCTTCCTTGTTCATATCCGCTACAAATCCGGCTACCTGTCCTTCCGCAGCATCCAATGTCGGAAGCAGTGCGTCTATCTTTTTCTGACTGGTAGAAGAAAATGCGACTTTTGCACCTTCAGCAAGGAAACCTTTTACAATAGCAGTGCCGATTCCGCCCGTGCCGCCGGTGACCAATACAACTTTGTCTTTCAGCTTAAGATCCATTTGAGCTCCTTTCTTAGTACATGATCTGCAAAGGATGTCTGTATGGCAGCCGTCACAGATCTTCTTTCAATTTATATACCATAATAAAGTCTATATTAGGCGCACCTAATTGTCAAGAAAGCAGACTTTTTCGGATGCAGACCTGCGTCCGCTTCTTACATGTTTTCTTATGAACATGCTTCCAGAGGAGTGACTCTTGTCTTAAGATATTCATCATGTGTCAATACGCGGATCTCTCCTGTTGTGGGAATACCAAGCTCACGGGCAAGGATCTCAGCGGTCTTGGCTGCACACATTCCGGTATAATAAATGCACTGAGCTTTATGCTGTCCCTGAGACATATCGAATTCTCTGGTCAGTACACGGCAGCATGCTGCTTTCTTGGTATTATTCTCCCTGAACCAGTCATGGAGTTCATTCGTCATAGCCATGCACTTCACAACATTGGGATCCTTCGGACCTTTCTGCTCCGAACGTCCGAATACCATGCCGATGGCCAGTACACCCCCGTTAAGAGCACCACAGATACAGCCGGACTTGCCAACACCGATAGCCATGCCGGATGCCATACGGATCATTTCGTAAGGAATGTCCATTTCGAACTGCTGAATAATTGTTTCCATTACAGCTTCGCAGCAGAAAAAACCTTTCCGATAGGATTCTTCCGCAGCATCCTGAACTTTGATAAGATCAATAGAAGTAGCTTTGATTTCCATATTTTTCTCCTTGTAAATTAAATAGACGGATCGATCAGGGATCTTTCAGTAAGTCTCTGTCTGCATAAGCTCAACTTATCATATATTCCGAAGGAATCCTAATGATTATAGTATTATTGTCTATAATATCAATCCAATTCCATAAATTTGAGAATTTCAGCTATAACGGCATCCATGATTCCGGGATCCGAGAATCGATGATCCGCTTTTTCTACCGGGACGAATTCAATAATGTTGTCATCGGCAAACTTTCTGACTTCCTCGAACGGTACGATCTCGTCCTTTACCCCATGAAAAATAATCATGCTCTCTGATTCATCAATAAAACTTTCTCCTGTAATATCTGCCGCCTTCAGATCTTCAAGGAACTCTTTCCCGATTCTTACCTTGCGGTCAAATCCGACCAGTACCGGTTTCCCTCTTTTCATTTTTTCAAGATCATCTTTGGACATAATTGTCTCAATCATCAGCTTATACATATTGACAGCCGGACAGCGAAGAGCGATCCGAACGAACGGATTGCCATGTTCCAGGATATACTTCAATATAAGGTAGCCTCCGAAACTGGTCGCGTATGCGTAGATCTCATCAACTCCGAATCGCTCCTTCAGATCCGAAAGGAGCGTCTGCAGATAGCTGTCACAGTCGGACAGGAGAAGATTCTTGCGTGCATCCTCCCCGTGGCAGGGCCAGTCAAATGTCACGACCGCCGTCTTTTTATTCTTGGCAACGGCTTTTCTGGCAAATCGTTCCGCCGCCCGATTATCCTTATGGCCTCCGAATCCATGTCCGAAAAGCACGATCCATCCTATATTTTTCGGATCAGAACAGTATACTTTGCATCGGATACTGTGACCGTCTCTGTTCACATCAAAGTACTTTTCTGTCATTTTATATCCTCCCTGAGCCTCCTCACGTCATCTTCTTATCACATACGCCGGACTGCCGCCATCCTGACACGTTCTCTCTTTCTTCAGCTCCTTTAAGTATATGATCAAGATTAAAAATTAACAATACTCTTAGCATTGTTCGTTAATTGCATCAGTCTGTCCGTTTCACATTGCCTTCATTCAGCAGTCTCTTTTTATGATATAATTTGTACATACTCGAAAAAGAAAGCAGAGGTCATCATGTCCAGACAGAAAGAAAAAATCGAATTCAGATACTATAATATACCCGCCGGTACATATGTGCTTCCCAAAATAGGTCCGGGCTGGGAACAGGAATACGGGGTCGGGATGAATGAGATGCTGCATTTTCATAATTATCTGGAGATCGGATACTGTTATCACGGCAGAGGGCGGCTGATCATAGACGAACGCGAATATCGCTACAGCGATAATATGTACACTTTTATTCCGAAAAACATCCCTCATACTACGATCAGCGATCCGGGAAATATATGTAAATGGGAATTTCTTTTTATTGATCTGGAGACTTTCATTCGTGATGAGATCCATTCAGATTATCTCTCCACGGATGAAATTCTCCGAATAACAAGCAAAAGAGGCACTCTCAAATCCATGAAGAATCATCCCGTCATGGGCCATCTGATCCAGAACATACTCAGAGAGTGCCATGAACAGGATTCCTACAGTCAGGAAAGCATAAAAGGGTATCTTTACTCACTGATCATTGAAGTGCTCCGGCTCGATGAAGAGAGGGAAAGCGCAAGACGCAGTAAAAGAATCAGTCATTATATTCAAAATGCGGTCAACTATATCAGCGTTCATTATTCAGAAGACGTTAAAATCAGGGATCTTGCGGAGAGCTGCGGGCTGAGTGAGAGTCATTTCAGAAGAATTTTCGTTGACAGTATCGGAATGAAACCGGTCGAGTATCTGAATCTGGTCCGGATCGAACATGCATGCATGCTCATCCGGAAAGGAGAGCAGTCAATGGAAGATATCTGTTATACGGTCGGTTATCAGACACCATCCACCTTTAACCGAAACTTTAAAATGATCACAGGAATATCCCCTCGTGATTTCAGGAACACCACCGAGACAACAACGCCGCTCTCCAAGTTCAGGATCACGGCTCTGCGCGGATGGGAAGGTTTCGATTTTCTTCCGGACAAATGATCGAATTTGCACAAACACAGATTGTTTATTAGTGGAAATTATACTGTAAAACGGGTATAATGACAATTAATATAAAGGAAGTTGGTCAATTACCTGTCAAAATGCACAAAATTTCCCGACATTTTGAAAGGTGTATGACCGGATAAAAAAGGAGGTATATATGAAAAAGAAACTTTTATCAGTCATGCTCGTCGGCGCTATGGTCGTTTCACTGGCGGCCTGCGGCGGATCTTCATCATCAAGCTCAGGATCCGGAACAGAAGGCGGTGAGAGCACAACGGCGGAAGTCACATCAGGCGGCGAGCACACCCTGACAGTCTCCGCATGGGACGCAAACTTCAACATTCCGGCTCTTCAGGCAGCAGCAGATGACTACAAGGCCAATGTTGACCCGGATTTCGAGCTGGTCATCAACGAAGTTTCCGGTTCTTCCGACGTTGAGACAGCGATCACAACAGGCGGCAGCGCAGGCGATTACAGCCAGCTGACAGACATCGTTCTTTTCCAGGATCATTACATTCAGAGATATGTCGCTGACTATCCGGATGCATGGGTAGCCGTTGAAGGCGCTGACATCGACTGGTCTGATTTCGGTGAAGAAAAACTTTCCTACAGCATTATCGACGGGCAGCACTATGGTGTTCCGGTAGATAACGGAACCTGCATTTTCGCATATCGTACAGATATCCTTGAGGAAGCAGGTTACACACTGGCTGACGTTACGGACTGCACATGGGCAGACTGGATCAAGATCGGTGAGGATGTCTATAACAAGACAGGCAAGTACCTCCTTTCCATGGACGGCGACGGCAACGATCTTCCGTACATCATGCTTCAGGCTGAAGGTGCTTCCCAGTGGAAGGACGGCGAGCCGTACATCTCTGAGAACGAGACAATGGTCAAGATCATCGACACGATCGTCGAGGCAGTTCAGAAGAACGCTCTTTACCTTGCAAACGACTGGTCAGACTACACAGATCAGACAATCCAGGGCGATATGGTAGCAGGCGTCATGAACGGCAACTGGATCATCCCGACAATCGAGCAGGTAGCTGACAACTCCGGAAAATGGGAAATCACGAACCTCCCGACGCTGAACGGCGGCGGCGGATATGCAGCCAACGGCGGATCTTCTCTGTACATCACAAGCAACTGCGCCAATGTAGACCTTGCAAAGGACTTCCTCGCAAAGACATTCGGCGGCTCCACAGCTACATATGACAAAGCCCTGACAGACGGCGGCGTTATCACATGCTGCATCTCCGCAGGCAAGTCCGAAGTTTACCAGGCAGGCGTTGATTACTTCAACGGTCAGCCGATTTATGCCGATATCGTTGAGATGGGCGCAAATGTTCCGGTCGTAGAGCAGAGCGATTATCATTACAGCTGCCGCAGCCTTATCGCTGCAGCGATCATCAACATCGCACAGAACGGCGTATCAACGAAAGATGCTCTGAAGGAAGCTGAAGATCAGCTGAGATTCGAGATGGGTCTGTAA
>DMAZ01000257.1 GCA_003446335.1 Lachnospiraceae bacterium
GTCGGGCTGAGGCGATAGTCGAAGCGAATTGAGCGATATATCAGTGTGTGATGATTCGAATCCGGTTGCTGTGTCCGGCAAAGTGAGACTTGAAACCAATAGTCAGGGTGCCAACAGAAAGCATGTTGGCACCCTGCGCTGTATCCGGCACCTGTTTCGCAGGTGGTGAATAGAGCGCAGGAGATTCCCTGGAATAATAAGAGCAGAAAGGAAGAAGAACAATGGGAAGGATCACCAGAAATTATTTATATAATGCGGCTTACCAGCTTCTGGTGATTTTGACCCCGATCATCACTGCCCCTTATCTTGCGCGGGTCCTGGGTGCGGATAATCTGGGAACCTACGGCTATGTCAATTCCTCCGGCAATATCATCACGACCTGCACACTTCTGGGAATCTTTGCCTATGGGAACCGACAGACAGCTTATGTCCGGGATGATCTTAAGGAACTGACGGAGAATTTCTGGGAGATTGAATTTACAAGGCTGGTACTTGGGATATTCGGAACGCTTGTCTATATCGGTTACACGATACTGAATCCCGCATTCAAGTTATATTTCATACTGTATTATCCGTATATTCTTGCACAGTTCATTGACTGTACGTGGGTGTTCGTCGGTCTTGAGGATATGAGACCCGCTGTCCTCAAAAATTTTGTGACACGGCTGCTGAATGTGGCAGGCATTTTTCTGCTGGTCAGGAAAAGAGAGGATCTCTGGATTTATGTGCTTCTTCTGGCCATGACGGCATTGATCACCAATATTGCTGCTTATACCCAGCTCCGCAGATATATAGGGAGACCTTCCGGAAATATCCGTAAGTTCCCGACACATATCCGCAGTTCAATATATCTGTTCCTGCCCCAGGTCGCGGCCTTATTTTATCTGCAGGTCGACAAAGTCATGCTGCAATGGATCACAGGGATGACCCGGCAGGTCTCCTTCTATGACCATGCGGAGAAGCTGATCAATATTCCGCTGTCTCTCATTTCGGTCCTGAGTACCGTTATGATGCCCAGGATTGCCAATGAATTTCGCAATAATAACCGTGAAGAAATTGAAGTTCTTCTTCAGAAGGCAGGAAGATATGCTCTTTTTGCCGCCCTTCCCATGATGTTCGGACTGGCTTCCGTTGCCGGGAAGTTCATTCCGTGGTATCTGGGCGGGGAATTCATTCCTGTTGCGACGGCTATGGTCATTCTCTCACCCATTGTTCTGCTCAATTCTCTGTCGGGAATTTCCGGGCAGCAGTATTTTACTGCGACGAATCAGATCAATATTCTGATGAAAGCTTACGTGTCTGCAGCGGTACTTAATGTGATCGTAAATGCGCTGCTGATCCCGCGGTATGGATATATCGGAGCTGCGATCGCAACAGTAGGATCGAGTCTGATTTCGACTATTCTGCAATACTTTTACCTGACAAGGCAGGTCCGCATAAGTACTTTGCTTAAATGCGGGATGCGTTACGGTGCGGCGTCGATAATGATGACTGTGGTGATCATAGCTGTTACGAGAGGCATGCCGGCCGGTCCGAAGACGACCGCCTTGCAGGTGCTTGTCGGTGTGGTCATCTATCTCGGAATTATGGGGGTGACCCGGGATGAGACGCTGATCGAGGTGATCGGCAGAGTGAAAGGGATGTTGAAACGCTGATCGAGATAATCGGCAGGGGGAAAAGTATGAGACGAAGATTAAGGAAATCGGCAGAGTGAAAGGAATAGTGAAATGATGAGAAGAAAATCCGATATAAAAGACAGAAAAGAAATCTCTGGCCGGATTCTGGTCGCACACCCTGCCCAGCAGCATTCCTATCGGCTTGCCGGAGCTCTGGAAAAAACGGGGATGCTCAGCAAATATGCCACGACTGTATATTACAGGAAGTTTTCTTTCACCGCTCTCGCCGCAAAGTGTCTGAGAGGTGATTTTCGGGTAAAAGCGATGAACAGGCGATGCGGGGATATTCCGGATAAAAAAGTGATTCAGTTCTGTGAGATTGAAGGTCTGCTGAAACTTGTCGCCTTGAACACGAGGTTTTTAAAGAGACAATATCGAACGATAAAATATCACACGGCAGACCGGTTCGCCCGGAAGGTTGCCGGGTATGTTGTCAGATGTAACAGAAAAACAGTCGACCCAGTTGACGCAGTCATTACGTATGATGATACCTCCCCGCTTCTGTTCGAAATACTGGCGCGGAAATCACCTGATACAATCAGGATCATGGATATGTCTGCGGCGAACATTCTCTATATGCGACATATATATGAGGAAGATATTCTGCGGGCGCCGGCATTTGCACAGAGACTTCGCGAGGAGAGGAAAATCTGCTGGGATCCGTTTACGATCAGGCGGACGAAACGGGAGCTTCGCCGGGCACAGTATTTTCTGGTCCCGTCTGAATTCGTCGGACGCTCGCTAGAATATTCCGGCGTTCGAAAAGAACAGATTTTTTACTGTCCTTACGGTGTAGATACAGAGGCGTTTTCTCCGAAGGAGTACGAGGAACTTGTTCCGGGATCCCGACCGCTTGAGTTTATTTATGTCGGGGGCGTGAAGGAGCTGAAAGGGATTTCCTATCTGTTGAACGCGTTTGCGAAGATCCCCCGGGAACAGGCTTTTCTTACGGTCGTCGGCAAGTATGATCCCGATGGCAAGGATACGGCACCTTTCGCGGAATTTGTTAATTTTACCGGACCGGTCCTGCATTCGGAGGTACCGGTCCTGTTGCGCAGGGCTGATGTATTCATTCTTCCTTCACTCGGGGAAGGAATGGCGCTGTCCGCAATTGAGGCAGCTTCGTGCGGACTGCCTTTGATCCTCAGTGAAAATTCCGGTATGCGTGAGATAATAGAGGAGGGGAAGAACGGCTTCGTTGTTCCGATCCAGTCGACGGAAGCATTGATCGGGAAAATCCGGTTTTTTATCAGACATCCTGAGCAGATCCGGCCGATGGGAGAGAGAGCAAGAGAGATGGCGGAGAGATATACGTGGCAGGAGTATTCTGCGAGAGTGAGGCAATGCTGTATAAACATATTGCGTAGAGAACAGGAAAACGCTTCGAAAAATGAAATACAATAAAAAATTGTTATAAATAGCTGAAACAGGATGTTTATGTTGGTACTTTGTTATGTATTTAGCCTTAACATAGTGTCAGCTTGTTCAGAAGATATAAATGGAAGTATGCATATATAGTCATTTCATGATGATTAATAATCAAAAGCACTCATGTGTGAGAAACTTATTCCATTTAATCAACGTAGTATTATTTAATTCAGATTGGACTTTTTTTATATTGTGTAATATAATATAGCGC
>DMAZ01000162.1 GCA_003446335.1 Lachnospiraceae bacterium
GAGGCGGTCTGCGACGGAAACGGCATTGAACTGCCCCCAGCCCTCATTAAAAGGTGTCCAGAGGACCAGTGAGGGGACATTATACAGATGCCTTACTGTATCCCTCATCTCCCGGAGCCATACTTTGCGGCTCAGCTTTGATAACCGAGAGAAAAGAAAATAGTGCCGGTCGGAGACGTGTTTTGTAATAGCCGGGAAAATCGTCGGCAGATACAGTGTCAGCGGTGTTTTCGGCCTGGTCCCTCCGTTTACCATATCCTGCCATACCAGCATGCCGATCCGGTCACAATGATAGTACCAGCGCAGGGGTTCGATTTTTATATGTTTTCGCAGCATATTCATGCCGGCATCTTTCATCTGCCTGATATCGTAGATAAATGCCTCATCGGCAGCCGGTGTGTAAAGTCCGTCCGGCCAGTAACCCTGATCCAGTACTCCGTTCATAAAGTAAGGTCTGTTATTCAGGTAGATTCTGTTGATTCCATCTGAACCTTTCTCACACGAAACTTTTCGCATCCCAAAATACGAGACGACAGTGTCGGATCCCGCTGTGATCAGGACCGGATAAAGCCAGGGTTCTTCGGGACTCCAGGGTCTCATATCCGGGATTTTTATCCGACATGTTTTGCCTGAAGCAACGGTGTCTGCTGCAATCGGACTTTCGAACAAAAGTGAGGAGGCAGAAACAGTATCTGCATCGTAGGTCTTCGTAGGCTGCGCAATGAGAATATTGATCGGAACTTCATGGGATGTTCTGATTCGCGCGGATATGCAGCTGCTGTCAAAACATGGCATCCATGATGCTTCGGTGATATATGTTTCCGGTACCCACTCCATCCAGACCGTCTGCCAGATGCCGCTCTGGGCTGTATAGTACATGCCGCCGGGTTCAAGTGACTGCTTGCCGCAGCTTCTCCAGGACGAATCGGAGAGATCTGTCACCCTTACATGCAGATCGTTGACACCTGAGAAAATATGGTCTGTAATATCGATCTCGAAGGGGAGATATCCCCCATGATGTCTTGCCGCGCAGGTGCCGTTCAGGTAAACATGGCAGGATTCATCTACTGCGCCGAAGTGCAGGATCAGACGCATGCCGCTTTTTTTCTTTACCTCGAATACCCGGTGATACCAGAGAACTTCGTCAGGCATCACCCGACGATCTACGCAGGAGAGCAGAGACTCCGGTGAGAAGGGAACAATGATGAAACCGTCATAATTGAACGGACCCGGGCAGCGGGATTCCACGGATTTCCGCGAGCGGATCGCATATTCCCAGCATCCGTTAAGGTTTATGAAAGAGCTGCGCACCAGCTGGGGACGAGGGTATTCCGGAAGAACGCTGTTCTCATCGAACGATTCTCCCCATTTCGTATATAATCGTATCGGCTCAGCCTTTTTCTTCCCGAGCTGAAGGGATCCGATCGCGTTTTTTATGTTCATAGTCTGACCTTTCTGCGTTTAAACCGAACAGCCGGTCCCTGTTTTTTATCATCTGTTACAATTTTATCCGTTTTCAGGGTCCATGGCAACTATATGCAGTGTATATAACGAAGAATAAAAGCCTCCGGCGGATCACAGACGTGTGCAGTGGGAGACGCCTTGGAACTGCGCACGTCGCGGCGTTCCTGAATGCTTTTTATTATGATTGTTTCCCGTTTTTCTACATGGTAAGATAAAATAGATCCTGTTGAAACTGTCAATTGTGAAATAGTATGAATCAGAAAAAAGTGAAAGCAAAATCGAATTTGGCGGCAGGCATTATCGGTCCTATTGTATTGGGACTGGTCCTGTTCGGGATGATCGTCTTTCTGGTAGGTCTTGTGAGCTTTACCAATACTTTTACCAGGGAATATTCAGAATCTACTTATCATATAGCGGACACGGCTGCGTCTCTGGTCAACGGAGATCACATCGATGATTACCTTGCGGGAAAGGAAATGGAAGAATATCAGCGCACGAAGCGTATCATAGATGCCTATTGCAGAAGAATGGCTGTTTCGCTTATCTATGTTATAGAAGTAGATACAAGTTATTACGGGAGATTTGTATCCGTTTTTAACTCCGTGAATAACAAGGTGGATAACAGCAGCTATAAAGAGTGGACGATCGGTTACATGCGCAATACGACCAACAGTGAATATGCCCGTAAATATCAGGCAATTTATGAAGAGGGGTCTGCGTATGAAACGGTGTATCGATTACGTGCGGGGATAAATTATAAACCACATATAACGACGATGGTGCCGATTCGAAATGAATCCGGGACAGTGGTCGCGCTTCTCTGCGTACAGAGACCTATTCATGAAGTGATGATAGCGATACTGCCCTACATGATAACGGTCCTTATTACGACACTGATCATATCTCTTTTGGCAAGCCGTACCATCTCATCCTTTATGACAAGCCAGCTGGTCGTGCCGATCAGAAAAGTATCGGATGAAGCCACTCGTTTTGCGAGAGAGAATACCAAGGGAGAACCTCTCGGCGCGATCAGTCAGTACGAGGAACTATACAGGCTGTCTGATTCCATCGACAAGATGGAGACGGATATGGTGAATTATATTGAGAACCTGACTGCGGCTACGGCGGAAAAGGAAAGAATCGGTGCGGAGCTGTCACTCGCAAGAGAAATCCAGAAAAGCGCCATTCCGAATATTTTTCCTGCTTATCCGGAAAGGAAGGAGTTTGATATTTATGCCATGATGAAGCCGGCCAAGGAAGTCGGAGGAGATTTTTACAATTTCTTCTTCATAGACGAGGATCATCTGCTTCTGGCAATCGGTGATGTTTCCGGTAAGGGAATACCCGGCGCCCTGTTCATGATGGTCACCAACATCGTGCTTACCGATCGTTCTCATATGCCCGGAACACCGGCAGAAATCATGAGCTTTGTGAACACGCATATCTGCGAGCATAATGATATGGATATGTTCGTGACGATCTGGTTGGGCATACTGGAATTGTCTACCGGAAAGATCACAGCGGCGAACGCCGGGCATGAAGACGCGGTCATCTGCCGCAGACATGGTGATTTTGAACTGTTCAGGACAAAACACGACTTCGTTGTCGGCGGAATGCCGAAGACTACCTATAAGGATTTTGAGCTGCAGCTTGCAAAAGGAGACAAACTGTTCATCTATACGGACGGGATTCCCGAAGCGACGGCCAGGGACAACAGTATGTTCGGCTTGGACAGGATGAAGGATGCTTTGAATACGAATAAGGAGGGATCTCCACGACAGGTTTTGGAAGGTGTACATGATGCTGTCATTGAATTTGTAGGAGAGGCTCCGCAGTTCGATGATATGACCATGCTCTGTCTGGAGTATCTGCCGGATCATCGGGAAGTCTGACGATGAACACCGGGAAGCATCAACTGCCGCAGGAGCGCGGAATTGTGATTGAGGAGTTCAAGAACGCCTCGGCGTTCTTGCTGCGACGTGCACGGCGCCAAGGCGCCTTCCACTGCGCACGTCTGCGATACAGGGAAAGGAAATATTGAATACGACCGATAGAATACTGGCAGTGAGGAAATCGACATGAAATACGGATATTTTGATGATAACAACAGAGAATATGTAATCACCCGTCCCGACACACCCGGACCGTGGGCGAATTATCTGGGATCGACGGAGTACGGCGCCCTGATCTCAAATAACGCAGGGGGCTATAGTTTCGTAAAATCCGGAGCGAACGGGCGGATCCTTCGATATATATTCAACCGGAATGATATGCCGGGACGCTACATTTATCTGCGGGACAACGAGGATGGGGATTACTGGTCTGCATCCTGGCAGCCTGTGGGAAAGGATCTGGAAAATTACGGAAGTGAGTGCAGGCACGGCACGGGATACACGGTGATCAGTGCCGATTATCATGAGATCCACAGCGAAGCGGCTTATTATGTGCCTTACGGAAGGACTCATGAGGTCTGGAGACTGAACGTGACAAATGTATCAAATCGACGCAGAAATCTCACACTGACCGGATGCTGTGAGTTCACCAATGAAGGCAATTACGAGCAGGATCAGGTCAATCTGCAGTACTCCCTCTTCATAACAAGAACTATTTTCGATCAGGACCGCCTGCGTCAGCAGCTCAACGGAAATCTGAACGCGATCGGTGATGACGAAGTGGACAACAAGAATGTGAGAGAACGTTTCCTCGGCCTTTCCGGGGCTCCGGTCTCTTCTTACTGCGGTGAACTGTCACAATTCATCGGAAGCTACCGGGGCTATCGGAATCCGATCGGCGTGGAAAGCGGTGATCTGGGAAATTATGACTGTTATAACGGAAACTGCTGCGGCGCACTTTCCTGTGTGCTGTCTCTTGGACCCGGCGAGACCCGGACAGTGGCCTTCATACTCGGAGAAAAAGATCCGGACGAGAGTGCTGCTCTTATGGATGAATACGGTGAAGATCCGGCCGGCAGATGCAGCCGGGAGCTTCAGGAACTGAAAGACTTCTGGCACGGAAAACTGTCACATCTTCAGGTGCACACTCCCTGTCCTGAATTCGACACGATGATCAACACCTGGAATGCGTATAACTGCTTCATGACCTTTAACTGGTCCCGGGCGGCATCCTTTATTTACTGCGGGCTCAGGAACGGGTATGGTTACAGAGATACAGTCCAGGATATACAGGGTGTTATCCATCTGGATCCGGATGCGGCAGCGGATAAGCTCAGATTCATGCTGTCGGCGCAGGTACATCACGGCGGCGGACTTCCGCTTGTCAAATTCACCCATGACCCGGGGCATGAAGATACACCGGAAGACGAATCCTACGTTCGCGAGACCGGTCATCCTGCATATCGGGCAGACGATGCCCTCTGGCTGTTCCCGACTGTGTACAAATATATAGCGGAATCCGGAAATGCTGCCTTCCTCGATGAAGTGATCCCGTTTGCCGACCGGGAGGAAGGAAGCGTATACGAGCATCTGAAGAGAGCTATTGATTTCTCTCTGAAGCATATGGGGCCTCACGGCATGCCGGCCGGGCTCTATGCGGACTGGAACGACTGCCTGCGTCTCGGGGCACAGGGGGAGTCGGCATTTGTTGCTTTCCAGTTCTACTATGCGTTTACGATCCTGCGCGAATTTGCATCGATGAGACAGGATACCGACTATCTGAAATGGCTGACGGATGAACAGGAAAAACTCCGGGGAGAGCTGAACCGTCTGTGCTGGAATGAGGATCGTTTCATCCGCGGGTTCACGGAGGATGGGGAGACCATCGGTGAACGCACTGCTCCGGAAGCCAATATGTGGCTGAATCCCCAGAGCTGGGCGGTGATCAGCGGTCTTGCTGACCGGGAACAGGCAGAGGCTGCCCTGGATATGGTCTATGACAGGCTCAATACTCCGTACGGTGCGGTCATCATGGATCCGCCTTATCATGCCCATGCCTTTGACGGAGCGCTGGCTGTCATTTATAATGCGGGGGTGAAAGAGAATGCCGGTATTTTCTCCCAGTCTCAGGGCTGGCTGATTCTTGCGGAAGCCCTGCTCGGAAGGGGTGAGAGGGCATTTGAATACTTTAAGGAAAATGCGCCGTCCATGCAGAATGAGTTCGCGGAGATCCGGTGCATAGAACCTTATTGCTACGGACAGTTCACGGAAGGGAAGGCAAGCCCGCGCGCGGGCCGATCGCATGTACACTGGCTGACAGGTACTGCTTCCACTGTCATGGTCGGATGTGTGGAAGGCATTCTCGGTATGAGGCCCGACCTATACGGCATAAAAATAGCGCCCTCCATTCCGCGGGAGTGGAAGACGCTTGAGATCGAAAAGGATTTCAGGGGCAGAAAGCTCCACATTCTCATTGAGAATCCTGAGGCAAAAGAATCAGGATACAGAAAACTGACGCTCAATGGAAGAGAGCTGGAAGGAAACTACATTCCGGAGAGCGAACTGTCCGAAGAAAATGAGATCGTCCTCATCATGTAAAAGACGATTTTTAATCCTGCAGGGTACTGATGAGCTCCCAGGAGATATCATCCAGTTCCTGCTCTTTGGCAGTCAGCTGTTCGAACGGGACCAGAAGCGGGTGGAGCCGACGCTCATTGTCACGTTCTTTCCCGTATCTCCAGCCGTACATGTAGTGGAAGCGCATCCAGCGTTCATGTTCGATCCGGCGGCAAAGTTCCCGGTCAACAGTATTTTCTCTGAAATTATTTATGGCAAGCACGGTCGTGTCCGGATCAATGGGCACGGCCGTTTTTCTGTCCAGATTTCCGGTCAGGATCCGGATCTTTGTGTTCATGTGGTCCGCGGCAGCCATATTGGAGCGGCGGGAGAACATGCTGAGGTCTTCCCAGCAGGTCTTCTTGTATTTATCGTCCTGCAGGCTGTTGTAGTATTCGTTGAGGGCGACGGCCCGCCGAAGAAGTTCTTCCCGCATAATTCGTTCCGGTGTGTAAAGCTGTCGGAGGCTGCCGAAACCGCTCACACCGTCAATGGAGTCATTGCCGAATATAAAGAGCCGTGCCATTGTGGGACAAAGGAGACGTATTTTTTCAGCTATGCGGATATTGTCCATTTCAGAGGAGCTGCAGATAATGATACGGTCTGCCGTCTCCAGGCAGGCATGATTCGAATCCCAGTGCTCCTCATGAAAGCAGAGCGTGTCATTTGCGGGAGCTTCCCCGCTCTCTTCCTGAAGGGCCTCGACGGACACGCTTTTTATACCATTCTTCATAAGGATCGGATCCTCAGCGGGCGGGACCATGGTGTTCACGGAGACTACATCGATGACATCCGTTATACGCGGATGGTCTTCCATAAAGCTTTCGTCTGTATGGCTGTTCCTCGTACTTTCTTCATTTTTACTGAAAATGTGGTAGCGGCAGCGAAGCAGCGGACCGAAGACATTTACCAGTACAGCCTGTTCGATGAGGAAATTTATCAGAGCTCCCTCGCCGATCAGGATGACATTCTTCTCAGACCTTGTCAGCGGATTTTCGGCCCAATAGGCGCGTGCTGTCAGTTCAGAAGGGTCGAACGTATGCAGGCCTTTAGGCGGTGTCTGAAATCGAACACATGTCCGGCAGTAAATCTGTACCTTATCCGGGTCAGTGACAGATGCTGCTCCATTATTGAATGCTTCAGATGCAGACACGGTTCTGCAGGATTCAAAATCGGTGTCAGCGGATGAAATGGCAAGCGCTGTTTTCAGGTTGGATTCTTCATTTTCCCCGATCAAAAAGACCGCCGGTTTCGGGATCGAATTGTTTTTCTTCCCACTGGTGCAGATGGAAAGCACATTGTCAACGGAAAGAGACGTAAAAATGCAGCGGAACTTAAAGAGATCCCGTATCTGATGTTCTGCCCCGCAGAAAATGAAGCCGTTATCTTCGGGCATGGCTGAGAGCTGTCTTGCAAGACAGACACTTTCCGGACAGTACCTGTCGAAGATGTACCATCTGTCGACCCGGGCCAGAAAGATACGTGCCCTGAGGATGGCAGAGCTGTTCATGAAGTGGATGATCGACGTGATCAGGATGGAGATAAATCCGCAGCTGAGCAGAATAAAAAATATTCCCATGGCTTTTCCGAACGGTGTTACCGGACTGACGTCTCCGTATCCCACCGTAGTCACAGTTGCAAGGAAATACCACAATGCGTCAAGCGGGGTCTTGATCGTAGAGTTCGAAGCTTTCTGTTCGACATGAGCGAGAAGGAACAGCATTACAACGAGGGTTGCGACTGCCATGCAAATCAGTATTCTGTTTCTGATCCTGTTCCGCTTACTGTTATTCATCTGATATCTCCCTGTTCTTGTTTTCCGATGTATTATTCATGATTGCGACTGAATCCTTAACGTGATGTGGGCAGTTTGAGTAAATCAAGAACGCCTCGGCGTTCTTGCCGCGCCGCGCATGGTGCGAAGCACCTTCCTTAATGCGCGGCAGCGATCCGCCGGACGATTCATTTATTATGATGAGTCTGTAATGGAGTACACGTGGAAAGCGTGCCTGTTATCTGTCAAATGCCCCGAGCAGCGAGGGGACCGCCAGCACATTATCCCGGTCATACTGCTGATAGTCTACATCTCCTCCTGTCACGGCGTTCTCCATATCCGAAAGCCTTTCCAGATCCTCCCAGGAGACCAGACACGCATGGTGGCGCTCTTCATCGTTCTTTGCGATCCGGATAAGAGGCAGCCCGTTTCTTTTCTGATATAAATATGCCTCGGACCTATCCCTGAACTCATCATCACTCATCGTTTTCCAGCCCATGGACCGATGGAACGCATTCCATCTGTGATGCTCGGTCCGTGCCATGTTCTCGAGAAGAGTTCCGTGCGGATTCCAGTTTCCGCGCATGGCTTCCTCTTCGGAAATGCCCGAGATCCTGCAGTAGGCTTTCATGAAATCGGCTGCAGCCCTGCAGCTTGCTCTCGAGAACGGAGAGCAGACTCTCCATAACTGTTCCGGGTCCGCATGTTCATTGCCGGAATAGGAGGCATTTACCACCTTGGCCGCCCGATCTGCCACGGAGGCTGTGAGGATCTCATTTCTCCAGATATCTGTTGTTCGGTCAGAATCCTCTCCTGTGCCGACTCTGGTCACAATGCCTCTGCCGCAGATGAGGAAGAGAATCTTATCGGATGCCCGGCCGAGAATTGTTTCGAGATCACGGATGATCTCCCAGTCTGTCTCCTCATTTCCGGTACACGCTATGATGTACTTCAATGTTTCGGCATGCTGTTTCACATAATCCGATGCCTGCAGACTTCTTGCGTCGAACCGGTTGAACTCTATGGAATACTCCCGGCAGAGCTCATCGTATACAGAGAAGAAACGACCGGAAAGGGAATCGATATCGGAAGCGAAGACAGCAGCATGAAATTTACTTCCCTCAAATTGTCCGTTCCGCACGAGACTGCGCAGAACAGCCTGACCGGTGGATCCGAATCCGGCAATAAAAATATCGACATCTTCCTGTGCAATACCGTCCTTATTGAAAGTAACGGTATTGTATACGGGATATTCCAGTGTGAGAAGTCTGGCTGTGAGCGACTGCATTTCGAATGAATTGACATCCGTATATCCGTATCGCTTTCCAAGTGCCTGCATTTTGTCCATATTGACAATGTCATCTGTATAAATCGTAAGGGACAGATTTCCTGCAGGAATCTTTTCGTTGTTCAGTGCATCGAGAAGGTCCGCTGCATAACGGCGGTTCTTGTTCTCCGCTTTTGACAAAGCGTACAGTGTAATTTTTCGTTCTGAATTTCCGTTATTGCAGCCGAGAGATTTAAGGAATTTCCGATTCGGATGCACAGCATCGTAATCCGTTCTGCATGCCCATCCGTTTCGCTCTACCAGTCTGGTAAGTTCGGAATCATCTCTGTCCGGAACGAACAGCATGGATACCTGTGTATCATCATCTTTCCGCACCTCTCTCAGGCGGGTAGCGAACTGAATGGTCTCATCGGACACTCCGTAAATTATATCCAGATCATTCTTGCGGAGCAGCCAGATGCGCATCCTCTTCAGCAGACTTGCACCGAGTCTCATCATCACGACATTTGCCAGAGAATAGAAGGCAAGGAAATGTGAGACAAGAAAAAGGCACAGGATGACGGGATGGGAAAAGAGCGGGGCATCCTCTACATTGCCCACTTCCCACCGGCCTACGAACATTCCGCAGACAGCAAGTACCGTGTGCGGGACCGCGACCAGGAGAGAACCGTCTCTGAGAGCGTATCCGTAGCCGTAAAAAATAATACCTCCGATTGCGCCCAGAAGAGCGATGACGACATTCAGGCTCGAGTGTTCTTTCTTCAGAGCCATATTGATGACCATGGAAAGGAACACCGCGAGGGCTATGAGTATAATTGCTGCAGATTTTATCATTTAAAGCCTCCCTGAGATACGAAATGATAAGCTTAACATTTTTTTCATACTTCTTTTGTATATTTTTTAAAAGCATGGTATGATACATACACTTATATGGAGACAGTTGGAGTAAGGAACTGTTCCTGTTCATTATACCTTATTCCTGAGTTTTTTGAGATCTTATTTTGATAAGGAAATGATCCCGGATACTCTGGCGGTTATGAGAGTGCCGCAAAAGTAAAAATATAGGAGTAATATCTTATGATTCCAGCATATAACGGCTCTGAGCCGTATATTTTCGTTAGTTACGCACATAAAGACAGTGAGGCTGTCTATCGTACGATAGAGAAGCTGACTTCTCTCGGCTATCGGATCTGGTATGACGAAGGGATAAAGCCGGGAGTGGAGTGGCCCGAGAACATCGCCATACATCTTGATCAGTGCTCCCTGTTCATGATGTTCATTTCTCCTAATTCCATGGATTCGGCAAATTGCCGCAGGGAGATTAATTTTGCGCTGTCAAGATCGAAAAAGTTTTTATGCATTGTACTGGAAAAAACCGAGATTCCTCTTGGAATGGAGCTTCAGCTTGCCTCCCAGCAGAGTATTTTCCGTTACAAATATGCTTCCGAGAAGGCTTATATCTATAAAATATGCAGTGCTGCCGGAATGGCTCAGTGCAAGGATACACATTATTTCAGCGATGACGTGCAGACTCCACCGTCATCGAACACAGCCGGAAAAAAAGTATCAAGACCGGAGAAAGCGAAAAGTGCCGTTCGGAAAAGACGGAAAAGCGGGAACTCCGGTGCTGTTATACTGGGGATCCTTATGGGAAGTCTGATCATTATCGCTTTTCTGTTAATGATGCTGTACAATTTCGGAAAAGGAGCTGATGGGACTGCGGCCCCGCCTGTTACGGTGACGCCGACTGTTACTGCAACGCCTGTACCGACTGAAACAGAAACGCCCGTTCCGACGCCGACAGAGGCACCGACACCGACGGAAGTATCGACCCAGGAAGCTGACCGGAACAATGACGGCGAAAAGAACGCCGGGAAACAGGATTCCGGGAAAGGCAATCAGGCTGTGGATGATGGTGCCGACACCGGTGCTGAAGAAGAGTATGATGTGTGGGTGCCGGACACAGAAGATATACCATACGAGGACTCGGGATACGGCGACGGATTGGATGCAGGTGAAGATATAGTCGGAGGAGGGGACACGATCACAGACCAGGATCCCGACTGATTGAAAAATAATTGTATAAATAGAATTTTCTGCCGAAAAGCGTTATAATGATATAAGACCAGTGGTTATCCCGGTGCCGGATCTGTGACGGTTCCGGGTATAATCATGTCTGACCGAATCAGTGATCTTCAGATTCGATACAGAGGATGGAAATGAGCATTATAACGGACATACTTGAGCGGGAAAATCTAACGGAAAGAGAACAGGCAATTCGGACATATGTGATCAGAAATCCTGAAAAGCTTTATGATATGTCAGCGCGCGAGCTGGGAGAGGTTACCTTTTCCAGCGCGGCGGCGGTATCGCGCTTCTGCAAGAAGGTCGGGTGTAAGGGGTATCAGGATTTCCGCATACGTTTTCTTCAGGATGCGGAGCAATACAGGAAAGATGAAAAGGCAGCAAGGGTCATGGCCGGTGATCCTTACTTAAGTGTGATCACGGATGTGACAGCGGCATGCGGTCGGGTACTTGAGAATTCGCTGAAGGTGAATTCGATCGACAGTATGAGAAGAGCATCCGAAATGATCCGGACGTACCGCTATCTTGATTTTTATGCCTGCGGACTTGAGCTTTCCGCAGCTGAGTATGCTGTGGGCATATTCATGCAATGCGGAAAGATTTCTACATTATATAAGGATCGTTACAGTCAGATCTGCTCATCTGATGTGGAGAAACCCGGACATCTTGCAATTGTCATCTGTTCTGACGGATCCAACAGAGAGATGTTGGAAGTAGAGGAGTATCTTACAAAACATGGAACGCAGATACTGTGTTTCACGAAAAATGCTGAAAGTACGCTTGGGGCGCTGGCAGACCACACTCTTCTCATGCCCGGTGATCCGATTAAAAGTACGATCTGTGATGAACCGGATCTGCAATTACTGACATCGTTCAAATACCTTGCCGACATCCTTTTTTCTGTGGAGTATTCAGAGGAAAAAAGGAAGAGGGTATCATAATATAAA
>DMAZ01000076.1 GCA_003446335.1 Lachnospiraceae bacterium
GGCTTGCCGCTTTCTACGAGAGAGCGGGACAGATGCGGACGCTTGGCGGAGACATCGGTTCGGTTTCTGTCATCGGCGCGGTCTCCCCGCAGGGAGGCGACTTCTCGGAGCCGGTAACGATGAACACGAAGAGATTCGTACGCTGCTTCTGGGGGCTCGATAAGGCCCTGGCTTACGCCCGCCATTATCCTGCCATCAACTGGATGGAGAGCTACAGCGAATATGAGAGGGATCTGTCCGCCTGGTACGCGAAGAATGTTGACAAACAGTTCGCTCAGGACCGGACGAAGATCATCGCGCTCCTGAATGCGGAGGATAAGCTGATGGAGACCGTCAAGCTGATCGGATCTGACGTTCTGCCCGACGATCAGAAGCTGACGCTCGAGATCACCCGTGTGATCCGTCTGGGCTTTCTGCAGCAGAATGCTTTCCATAAGGATGATCAGAATGTTCCGCCCAGGAAGCAGTTCCTGATGATGGAGACGATCCTATATCTCTATAAGCGCTCGAGAGAGCTGATTGCGCAGGGACATCCGATGTCGATCCTGAAGCAGGATCCGATTTTTGAAAAGGTCATCGCGATCAAGTATGACATTCCGAATGACGCTCTGGAGATGTTCGATGAATATCATGAGATGATAGACCGCTACTATGAGAATGTACTGGCCAAAAACGGCTGAAGGCAGGAATGACATAAAGGACCCGTTGTCAGGGTCGTGAAATACAGGATGGAGTAATTAATATGTCTATAGAATATCTTGGTCTCAGTGAGATCAACGGTCCTCTGGTCGTTCTGGAAGGTGTCAGAGGTGCCGCCTACGATGAGATCGTTGAATTCAAAATCGAGGGCGGAGAGCGCAGACTCGGAAGGATCATAGAGGATTATGAGGACAAGGCTGTCATACAGGTCTTTGAGGGAACTGACGGCATGTCCCTCGATAATACGCACACAAGGCTGACAGGTCATCCGATGGAGCTGGCTCTCTCGGAGGCGATCCTGGGAAGGACATTCGACGGAATCGGCAGGCCGATCGACGGCCTGGGTCCGATCCTGTCAGATACGAAAGCCGACGTAAACGGTATGCCCCTCAATCCGTGCTGCCGCGAGTATCCCAGAAATTACATCAACACAGGCATTTCAGCCATTGACGGCCTTGCGACTTTGATCCGCGGCCAGAAGCTTCCGATTTTTTCGGGAAACGGCCTGCCTCACGATGAGCTGGCCGCGCAGCTTGTCACACAGTCCTCCCTCGGAACGGGGACGGACGAAAAGTTCTGCGTTATATTTGCGGCGATGGGCGTTAAGTATGACGTCGCGGAGTTCTTCAGGAGGACGTTTGAAGAGAGCGGTGTGTCCGATCATGTTGCCATGTTCCTCAATCTGGCCAATGATCCCGTTGTCGAGAGGCTTATAACCCCCAGGGTAGCCCTGACGGCAGCGGAATATCTGGCATTTGAAAAAGGCATGCATGTTCTGGTCATCATGACGGATATCACATCCTACTGTGAGGCCATGCGGGAGGTCTCTTCCTCCAAGGGAGAGATCCCGTCCAGAAAGGGTTATCCGGGATACATGTATTCGGATCTGGCATCGCTCTACGAGCGCGCGGGCATCGTTGCCGGCCAGAAGGGGTCCGTCACGCAGATTCCGATCCTGACAATGCCGAATGACGATATCACGCACCCGATTCCCGACCTTTCCGGATATATCACGGAAGGTCAGATCGTTCTCGACAGGAATCTGCACGGTCAGGGAATCTACCCGCCGATCGCGGTGCTGCCGTCTCTGTCACGACTGATGAAGGACGGCATCGGCGAGGGTTACACCAGAGAGGATCACCAGGCCGTCGCCAATCAGCTGTTTTCATCCTATGCCAGAGTTGCGGACGCAAGGTCTCTGGCATCGGTCATCGGCGAGGACGAGCTGTCCGGCGTCGATAAGATGTATCTGAAGTTCGGCGAGGCATTTGAAGCGCGGTTCGTCGGACAGGGATATGAGGAGAACCGGCCCGTGCAGGAGACGCTGGATATCGGCTGGGAGCTGCTCGGAATTCTGCCGAAGTCGGAGCTCGACCGGGTGGATTCCCGAATCCTCGATAAGTATTACAGGCCGGCGGAAGGGTAAAGGCTTTGCGGCATTTGCATAAAAAGGAGGTGATGTGGCCTTGGATCCGAATGAGGTCCCTACCAAAGGTAATTTAATGCGGGCCAGGAACTCCCTTGCGCTCTCCCGTCAGGGCTATGAACTGATGGATAAGAAGCGGAATATCCTGATCAGGGAGCTTTCGCAGTATATTGAGCAGGCGAAGGAGATCCAGAACAGTATCGATCAGACTTTCCGGACGGCCTATGCGGCCCTGCAGCGGGCAAATGTACAGATGGGGATCGAGACGGTCAGCATCATCGCGGAGTCTCTGCCCGTCGATGAGAGCATAGAGGTCGTCGTGCGGTCGGTCATGGGGACGGAGATCCCGGTCGTTCGTCATGGCGAAAGGCCGGACGAGAGGCCTTCCTACGCCTTCTATCGCACAAGGGAATCCCTTGATGAGGCGCGGGCTGCCTTCCTGCGGGTGAAGGAACTCACGCTCAGGCTTTCACAGGTCGAGATTGCCGCCCACAGGCTGGCTTCCAACATTCAGAAGACACAGAAGCGCGCGAACGCTCTGCGCAACATTACGATTCCCCACTATGAGGAGCTGGTCAAAAATATCTCAAATGCGCTGGAGGAAAAAGAGCGGGAGGAATTCACCCGCCAGAAGGTGATCAAGCGCATGAAAGGTTGACATAAATTGGATTTTATTTTGTAACAAATTCACGTTTTGAAAAAATCCACAAAACAGCTGTTCTTTTGTTTTTGGATGGTTGACGTAATATTTACCCCCATTTTCGGTGGATAATGTGGATAAATCAGTGCATAAGTGGGAAAATGCCGTATTTATGTGTCGTGTTTATGTGTATAAAAAATGTGGATAAAATGTGGATGTTACGAAAGTGTTACAAAAAGATTTCGCCGAAATTCGGCGAAATGACGAAATGTGTGATTTGCGAAAATCGGGGTTGCTTTCCAGTTATGTAAAGTAATGGAAAGCGAAAGGGCTGCCGAACCGGACAAAGTCACCATTCTACAGCAGACATTTGCAAATGGCGTCTGCTGCAGTATGGCGTCAGGACCGGTGCGGCAGCCCTCTTTATTCCCCGCTGTTAATGGGCCGCAGATTTTTAATGTGCGATCAGATAATCCTGAACGGACGTGACGGCATTTGCCCCGTCAGAGCAAGCCGTGATGATCTGGCGCAGCTGCTTTGTGCGGATATCGCCGGCCGCGAAAACGCCGGGGATACTTGTTCTGCCATCCTCGCCGGCCACTATGTAGCCGCCCTTATCCGTCTCAAGCTGCTCCGTGAAAAGTTCGTTGGTCGGCTGGATGCCTACCGCCATAAAGACGCCGGAGACGCTTAGTGTTTTCT
Source organism: Lachnospiraceae bacterium (assembly GCA_003446335.1). The sequence continues at coordinate 3,468 of DMAZ01000076.1, forward strand.
CGGAGCCGTCCTTCGCACTCTGGATGTTGAGTCTTGTGACCATGCCGTCGTCGCCCTCGATCGATCTCGCATGGAAACTCCAGCACATTTCAACATTCGGGAGGGAGAGCAGACGGTCCTGGAGCACCTTTGCCGCACGCAGTTCATCGCGTCTGTGAATGACGTAGACTTTATTGCAGAGACGGGCAAGGAAAATTGCATCCTCGACCGCGACGTCGCCGCCGCCGACGACCGCGACGTCCTTGCCCCGGAAGAAAGCACCGTCGCAGGTCGCACAATAGGAGACGCCCATTCCGGCAAGCTCGAGCTCACCCGGGATTCCGAGCTTTCTGTGCTCCGCGCCGGTCGCAAGGATGACGGTCCTGGCTTCGTATTCGTTGTCAGAGGTAATGACCTTCTTGACGTCGCCGGTAAGCTCAACGGAGGTGACGGTCTCCGTGACGAATCCGGCGCCGAGACCTTCTGCGTGGTCACGCATCTTCATGGAGAGGTCCATCCCGTTGATTCCCGGGGTCGCAGGGTAGTTGTCGACTTCGTACGTGTTGACGACCTGTCCGCCGCTCATGAAGTTCTGTTCAATGATAATGAAATCAAGTTTGGCACGGGTCGCATAGATGGCTGCGGTGAGACCGGCGGGACCGGAACCGATGATGATAAGATCGTACATATATATCCTCCTTCTGAAATAAGTGCAAATGGTTCCATATGGATTTATTATTCAAATATCAAAGTAACACAAATGCAGGTTTTGTACAATATTCTACCTGTTCCACACACCTGTTTCAATACCTGAACAATATGACAGGGACAGCCTTTACGAGTGAACGAAGTCTTCGTAAAGAGCTGTCCTTGATAATTTTTCGGCAGCGGCCTGAAACAGATCTTTTATTCTACGTAGCCGTCCGGATTCCGGCTCTGCCATCTCCACGCGTCACGGCACATATCTTCAATGGAGTTCTCAGCCACCCAGCCGAGCACCTCCCTGGCTTTCGTCGGATCGGAGTAGCAGGTCGCGACGTCGCCCGGTCTGCGCGGATCAATGACATACGGGATGTCATGGCCGCAGGCTTTGGAGAATGCTTTAATGATGTCGAGAACGCTGTAGCCGTTCCCTGTTCCGAGATTGAAGATCTGGACACCCGGGAGAGTCTCCATACCTTTGATAGCGCTGACATGGCCCTTTGCGAGGTCGACGACATGGATATAGTCACGGACGCCCGTTCCGTCCGGTGTGTCATAGTCATTTCCGAAGACGTGGACCATCTCACGTTTTCCGGACGCGACCTGCGCGACATAGGGGAGAAGATTGTTCGGGATGCCCTTCGGGTCCTCGCCGATCAGTCCGCTCACGTGAGCACCGATCGGGTTGAAATAGCGAAGCAGCATGACCTGCCATTCGTTATCACTTCTCCAGAGGTCTGTCAGGATGCGCTCCTGCATAGCCTTGGTCTCTCCGTACGGATTGGTCGTTACGCCCATCGGGCATTCTTCCGTGATGGGAATGAAGGCCGGATCGCCATAGACCGTTGCGGAGGAGGAGAATACGATTTTTTTGCATCCGTGATTCCTCATGACATCGCAGAGGACGAGCGTGGATCCGATGTTGTTATGATAGTATTCAAGCGGCTTTCTGGTGGATTCACCGACCGCTTTGTAACCGGCGAAGTGGATGACGGCGTCGATCTTTTCAGCATCAAAGAGCGCGTTCATTCCTTCGCGGTCGCACACGTCGACTTCATAGAACTTCGGGCGGGTCCCGCTGATCGTTTCTATGCGGTCAACGACAAGGGCCTTGGAATTGTAGAGATTGTCGGCGATGACGACGTCATAACCTGCATTTATGAGTTCTACACATGTGTGGCTTCCGATAAAACCGGTTCCGCCTGTTACAAGAATAGTCATGATATGTTTCTCCTTTTTAAAAAATAGCTGAATCCGTCTGAAAATCTATGTGACTGATCATCTTCTGCCGGGGAACCGGTCCCCGGTGATATCAGAGTGTCCCAAGGAACTTGAGGAAGGCTTTATGACCCTCGCCGGTCCATTTGAATACGCCCGCATCTTCCAGAACGCCGGTAAATACGCGTCCGATTTCCGTCTCAAGGATGGATGTGATATTTTCCTTCGTGATCTCTTCGTAACGGCCGAGAATATCACTGCGTACCCAGTCTGCGTGCTTTGCGAGGACCTCGTCGGCAAGGACGTGTGAAATGATCTCTTCATCGGGAACACCGGCAGCCCTCTCGTCGGCCAGAAGTCCGCCAAGAGCATTCATCTCCGCTTTCAGGCGGGACGGGAGGACGGCCAGGCCCATGACCTCGATGAGACCGATGTTTTCTTTTTTAATATGATGATACTCCGGGCGCGGATGGTAGACGCCGAGCGGTCTGTCTTCCGTTGTGATGTTGTTGCGGAGCGTGAGATCGAGCTCGTACATGCCGTCTGCGATACGCGCGATGGGCGTGATCGTGTTGTGGGGAGTCCCCTCGGTCTCCGCGAAGACAAATGCATCCTCGTCGGTGTAACCCCTCCACTTCTCGAGTACATGATCCGCCAGCTCAACGAGCCGGGCGGGATCGTTGCCCCGGATGCGGAAGACGGAAAGCGGCCATTTTACGATACCGCTCTCGATATCCTCAAAGCCCGGAACAGTGAACGGAATTTCGATTCTGGCTTTCGCCATCGCGAATGTATAGTGTCCTCCCTGGAAGTGATCATGGGCAAGAATGGATCCGCCTACGATCGGAAGGTCTGCGTTGGAGCCGAGGAAATAGTGGGGGAACTGTCTCACGAAATCGAACAGCTTGCAGAAAGCCGCGTGATTGATGGCCATCGGCGTGTGCTCGAAATTGAAGGCGATACAGTGCTCGTTGTAATAACCGTAAGGGCTGTACTGAAGTCCCCACTTCGATCCGTTGATCTCGATCGGAATGATCCTGTGGTTCTCACGTGCCGGATGTGTGAGAGATCCTGCATAGCCCTCGTTCTCACGGCACAGGAGGCATGCCGGGTATTTCGTTGCCTTGGCTTTTCCGGCTGCAGCGATAGCCTTCGGATCCTTCTCCGGCTTAGCAAGGTTTATGGTAATATCTATATCACCGTAATCGGACGGTGTCTTCCACCGGAGATCTTTGACGGCACGATAGCGGCGGATATAATCTGTGTCCTGACTGAACTTGTAGAACCAGTCTGTCGCCGTCTCCGGAGATTCGGCATAGAGATCCCAGAACATCTTCTGTACCTGTGCCGGTCTCGGGACAAGGCAGTTCATGATGCGCGTATCAAAGAGATCTCTATAGCCGATACTGTCTTCGATGAGCCCGCGCGCGACTGCTTCGTCGAGAAGTTCAACCAGTGTACTTTCGAGGTCAACATTTTCAAATGTTTCCTTCGGCTCCTCGTAGTACTCTTCGCGGAAAAGATCGAGAATCAGATTCGTAGCGTAGCTCACTTCACATTCCGGAAGCAGTCCGGTTTCAAGACCATAGGTGATTAGTTTTTTGATGGACTTGCTTAACATTTTTCTACCTCATTTTAAAGTTGATGACTCTTGTCAAAAAAGTGAGAGCAGCGTCCGTTTACGGAGCGCAGACCGGTTTTCTTTACACTGATATTATAGTCTAATCTTTTCTGTAAGAACATGCAAAATGTTCTCAGAGTTTTGCAAAAATGCTTATCTTCTGACCGTTCTTCTCATAAAAACAGGATCACAAAAATGATTATCATAAAAAAGACCAACGCGCAGATCCGCATTGGTCCTTAAGATATTTTTCCGGCTGTGTCAGCCCGTCTTCCGGGCTCCGTCTCCGACTTCCACGATATAAAATTCCGCCTTGTTGT
>DMAZ01000146.1 GCA_003446335.1 Lachnospiraceae bacterium
CTTGTCAAAGGCTTTATGATAGAAAGCTATATTGAAGACGGCCGTCAGGATGAAAGCGAGCATGTATACGGAAAATCAATCACAGATCCCTGTCTGGGATGGGATAAAACAGAGCGTCTGATCTACGATCTGGCTGAAGAATGGATCTGATCCTTCCTCAGTCGATCTGCATCAGGGTCCGAAGTCCCATAAGAGCTTTATTATGGACCAATTTGCAGTTGCTGTAAGACATGTGCAGTTTTACAGCAACTTCTTTTAATGTCAGGCCACTGTAATAATGAAGGATGATCAGATCCCGTTCTCTCTGCGGAAGCTGCTCGAGAGCATCCGCCAGTTCTTCCAGCGCCTCCTGATTCAGCAGATCATCCGCCACATTATCTTCGGAAATAGCGGAGTCTTCCTGCACTTCCTCATGAATTCTCCGTGCGCGGAAATAATCAATGACTGTGTTCCGGGCAATCGTATATACCCATGTCGAAACAGAAGCCTTGGACTGATCAAACGTATCAAATTTCTGATATACCTTAATAAATACTGCAGAGTGAAGGTCTTCGGCATCAGCGCGATTCGTCACTTTCGGATAGATATATCCTTTCACTTTATCAGCGTATTTTTCATAAACTTCATCGTAAGTCATTTTTACAGCAGCCATGTGTTCACCATCCAATCACTTTAAGGAGGGGCGATCCCTCGTCCCTCCGATTTATTATAATTCAATTCTTAATATTTTTCAGAATTTCTTTTCGTCTTTATTTCTTGAAGGTCTGCGTGTCGCTTTATCTCCGTCAAATGTGCCGGCAGCGTTCACAAATTCCAGATCAGCATCATTAAGTGCCAGACCATATCGATCTTCAACATCACTGATCATAGCTGAGAGACGCTTGTTTCCTTCAAATTTCTGATAATCAAAAAGTGTTCTTAATGTCTTTTCCATTTTATTTTCCTTTCCGGAAGCGACAAATCTTCGCTTCTTCTCCTTTGATTGTAATTTATTTTTCTTTTTTGTTATCAGTTCTTCCGAACTGCTTTGTTTTCGCTTTCATATAATTATACGAATCTCCGGAGAAGAGGGCTAATCTATTTTTAATTTTTTTTAAAGCTTTTATCTCAGCAGATATACCTCCGCATATCGGTTGAAGGCATCCGAGTATTCATCGGCTTCATTATCTACGTAGATATCCAGCCAGTCGCTGTCATACATGGCAGATCCGCCGTGGTCTTCCAAAACATACACATGTCCGTCGACCATAAGCCTGTCACCGAACTCCAGGCCAAGACGGGCACAGGTCGCGGCCGATACCGCAACGGTGCGTCCGGCTACCAGCGGAGCCCCCGAAGCAGTCTGCCCTACGTAGGGTCCCTGATCCGCAGGTGTATCCATGTAGGCAGTCAGTCGCCAGAGACCGAGATCTGTAACAGTCGAATAACCTTCTACACTCTCGACCACAGCCGGACCTTCACCCGTTCCGTATCCCGTTCCATAGCCTGTATCCTGCGGTTCCTCTCCGACCGTGACCTTGCGGACCGCAGTCTGAAAACGACCGCCCGGGGCAGTCAGTTTATATGAGATCAGATACTCTCCTTCCTTTGAAGTATCCAGGGCGCTGGTATCCGGCTCGATCGTCTCGATCTCCGGTTCCGTCACAATATGTTCCATCGGATCAAATGTGCCATCTACCGGAATATAGACTGCACCCTCCATACCGTAAAGGTAATGCTCAAGATCCAGATATACTTCTATATCTATAGAAGATTTGGCTGTCCTGCCATCTTTCGCAGTGACGGTGTAAGTAAGCTGATAAACATCCGGCATATCCCAGTTGATCTCATCCTCATTGGATGTCACCTCAGCAATCGTATCGTCCCACGTGACACCGGCCATGACGTCCGGATGTTTTCCCTCAACGGTAGTAAAGTGCTTAATGCCTTTTACATGGCTTAAAAGTTCTGCTTCGGCGTCAGCTCTGGCTTTCTTTTCTGCTTCCGCATCCGAAACTTTTTCATCGGACAGGCTGGCATCCGACACATCTGATCCGGCTGCCTGTTTTTTCAGCTCTTCTGCTGACAAACTGTCATCCGCATGTCCGATCTCGGTCAGAACATTCTCTATCCGCCCCTCATCACCCGAGGCATCCTGCGTTGTCACAGACTCATCCGAAAGCGCAGTGGCAGCCGAATTGCTGCCGGTGCATCCCATAAGGAAAAGAGATGCAGCCAGAGCTGCGGATAATATTTGTATATTTTTCTTTTTTATCATATTCCTCTTACTCATCTATATTACAATTTTCTTTACCAAAAGATTATTGTAACAGAATTTGTTTTTTCTGTCAGTACGAAAATCATATCCATCCGAAATGTCTGCAGGCATTATAAATTCCGTCGTCCGACGCATCCGTCGTCACATAGGTCGCTCTGGCCTTCAGTTCAGGAACACCGTTGCCCATTGCAATCGACGTCCACTCCGGCATGAACATGGACAGATCGTTATAATTATCTCCGAAAACGACCACATCTTCCGGAGAGGCTCCGAAATAGTCAAGCACGCGGTAAATCCCACCGGCTTTATTAATCGGTTCTATAAAGAGGTAAGTAGGGAGATACCGGATCGAAGGCAGATCTTTCAGCGTTTTAAGACTTTTCTCCTCTTCTTTTGTACAGGCTACGAACAATTTATGAAACTTTGGATACTTCTTCCGATCATGGGGGTCAAGTCCCGGTATGACCACAGTCCTCATATACCGGTCCTCACTCTTTCCCTGAAAAGACTCATCCTTTGCCAGTCGCCAGATACTGTCATCGGGAGTAAAAGCCCACGGCAGCCCCTTTTCTTCACACTCATCAAGGAAAGCAAGGCATTTTTCATAATCAAGCGGTTCGATCCCCATCATCTTCCCGTCAATCGTAATTCCGTTACCCCCATCATGTACCATATTACGAAAACCGAGATCTTTCATATACTGTTCAGCCATACAATAACTGCGTCCGGTCGCGATCGCAACAAAATGTCCTTTCTCCTCCAGAAGCCGCAAAGCTTCCTTTGTCGAATCAGGAACATAATCACCTTCCCAATTCTGCCCATGAACAAGAAGAGTGTCATCTATATCAAAGAAAAAATATTTACGTCGCATTATACACTCCTTCAAATTATTTTACCCGGTCATCTGTGCTTTACGAACTACCAGGTTTCATTATACACGACGAACCGAAATAAAGAAATCCCGACCGTACCTTATCGGTACGACCGAGATTGATCTCTCTGACCTTAAGCCATCTGTCCTGCATAGTCTTCAGAGCATGACTCCTCGACTTCAGGACCATTATATTCGTTTTTGATTGCCTTATACAGTTCCGCATCCGTCGTATAGAAATACGGATTGACATAGAAGACACCGACGATACCAAGTGTGAAGATCGAAAGGAGCTTCCATCCTAAGAAGGTAAGATCCAGTACAAATGCATCCCACTTGTGTCCGTTCATCATCTCCTCGGAGATTTTCAGTGCCTCTGCCCCATCCATTTCCGGATTCTCAGCCATTATGTAGGGGACCATACGATACGCATACATCTTAATGACGCCCGGAATGATGAAAAGCAGAGTCCACAGAGAGATAATCATATCCTTCAGGAACATAGCAAGAGCATTATTCATGTAATTGCTGTTGAATCCGTAAAGAATATCATTGATATCACCTTGTCCTTCAGAGATGTTCAGGAAGTATCTTCTTGCGCCCACTTCAAGCGGCTTCATGACGAAGAAATTGAACAGCAGGGCCAGTAGAGCTGCTCCACCGATTCCCGCTGAAACATGAATGGATGTCTCTGACAGAGCCCTCAGTATTTCTCCCCAGGCATGAAAGCCGGAAAAAGCGGTGACCCCCGCAATAGCGGTACCCAAAACGATTGATGATACTACAGCCGGCCAATAGTTCTTTTTAAAAGCCATTTTTGCATGTTGCTTAAGTTCTGTTCTGTTCCACATAGGTTTTCCTCCACCCATCTATATTTACAGATTTATTTCTGTAGGTGCTGTTGTTTTGTTTCATCTTTTTTTACGTTAGACGGCATGAGGAAGGGTAATATAAAAAAACAACTTAATCCATCTTTAATCCGGCTTTAATTTATTGTGGTTTATATAATGTATCTTATCTGTTGTAATAAATGAACGAACCTTTACTTAAAAGTTTTTCGTCCGCACCGAGCACCTCTACGTCTATGTAGGAAAATGTTTTCCCGCTCTTTCTCACAGTACCTGTGCATCGCAGTATTTCCTGACCTTGTGTGCTGCTGATATACTCTATATTTCCGGATACAGTCGGTCCTACATTTCCTCCGCAGACGTTGGCAATACCTGCGACCACATCCATCAGATTGAAAACAAATCCTCCATAAACCATATTATAGAGATTAAGATGCTCTTTCCGGACAGGAAGAATGGCTTCGGCCCTGTCTTTTTCCAGAACAGTAAAGGTGAGACCATGATCCTTTTCACAGCGTTCCAGTGCATAAGCGGCTTCTTCAAGCTTCTCTTCAGGCATATCTACAAAATCAAGGCGCATGTTCATCCTCCCTTTTAATTTGATGGATGGCATTTTATAATTGTTAGATAAAGAATGCAAACGGAAAAGAAAAAGAGAGGATGAAACATCCTCTCAAGCCTACAGGGGAAGCAGGAATCGAACCCGCATTGACGGTTTTGGAGACCGCTTTCCTACCGTTAGAAGATTCCCCTATAAATATGAGTAGAAGGGGTCTGTTGCCAGATCCCTTTGCTGTGCTGACGCACCCTCAAAACCGCATATACT
>DMAZ01000158.1 GCA_003446335.1 Lachnospiraceae bacterium
TCAAAACTGAATTTCATGGCGGAGGGAGAAGGAGTCTGCATCAGAGAAGATGAACAGCACATTTTAATTTCGATCGGATGGCATGAAATAGGTGCTTTTCTGGGATTTCTTTTCAGTGATAAAGATCTGGCTGAGAATATGAAGAAAAATATCAGAAAAATGTCCTCTCCTTATCATTTTCGTGATGAGGAAGACATAAAGACCGATCTGGGAGGGAAAACTGCAGAAGGCATTCGCTACAGATATGACGCTGAAAATATTGAAATGATCAGCGAGTCTTATGTCTTAAAAATGAATAAGACAATTTATTATTTCCACTTCTATACTAGAGCCGCGCTCTTTATGAATAATAAAGAAATCTGGGATGATATCTTAAAGACTGTCAGATGGACATGAGTTTTTTACGCAGGAGGCAAAATGTGGATGCATTAGAAAGACTGAAGAATGGGAACAAAAAATATCTTGAGGCATTAAAGGAAATCGGGGACATTTCTCCTGATATACGCAGAGAAACCTGTCAGAACGGGCAGAATCCGTACGCACTTATTATCACCTGCTCTGATTCAAGAGTGATTCCGGAAGCTATTTTTCAAGCAGGAATCGGAGACCTCTTCGTTATCCGCGTAGCCGGAAATGTAATTGATAATCATCAGCTCGGCAGTATTGAATATGCCGCGGACCATCTCGGCGTAAAGCTGATCGTCGTTCTCGGACATACACATTGTGGCGCTGTTGACGCAGCGATTGCGCATGATCCGGCGGGATATATCAAGTTCATTACCGATGAAATAAAGGAAGCCATTGGTGATACGACAGACCCCTATGAAGCAAGCTGCCTCAATGTCCGGCACAGTATTGAAGCCATCGAATCCAGCCTTATCATCAGGCACGATGAGGAAGAAGGACTTAAGGTCATCGGTGCAGTCTATGACATCGAGAGTGGGGAAGTGCAATTTTTATAAAAGATAGTCAAAGAATGGAATGATAGAAAAATTCACTTGTGTGTTTTGCACAAAAGAAGAACGAAATTATGAATAAAATGACAAAAATTATTTAAACGGGCGCTTCAATAAAAAATATATATTATAAATGGTATACTACATATATGCACAAGTAGCTATGTGAATCCAAATAACTCATATCTTTTTCTGGAAAAGGAGGACTGATCCGCATGAAAAAAGTCCAATCGTGTTGTAATTTCTGCGCAATTGACTGCAATTTAGACTTTTACGTGGAAAACAACAGAATCGTGAAAACGGTTCCGACTCCTGGATATCCGGTCAACGACGGATTCAGCTGCATCAAGGGGATTTCATTATCCAAGCAGCAGACCACTGTCAAACCGGATGCACTGCCTAAAATACGTCAGGAAGACGGATCAATGAAGGAAGTTCCGTGGGAAGAGGGCTTCCGGTATGTGGCAGATAAAATCGCCGAGCTCCAGGGTAAATACGGCAGAGAGTCTGTAGCAGGCATCAGTACCGGACAGCTGACCCTTGAGGAGTTTGCTATATTCGGCCATGTCATGAGAAATTATCTTCAGACCAATGTCGATGGGAACACCAGACTCTGTATGGCTTCGGCCGCAGTGGCTCATAAGATGACATATGGCTACGATGCTCCGGGCTATACTCTCAAAGATCTTGAATTATCCGATACGATTATCTTTATCGGGTCCAATCCCGTTGTTGCACATCCGATTATCTGGGGCAGAGTCAAGCAAAATACGGTCCCGAATCACAAAGTGATTGTTATCGATCCCAGACGCAGCGAGACTGCAAAGAATGCAGATTACTGGTATGGTATCACACCCAGAAGCGATCTGAATCTGATTTATACGATTTCAAATATTCTTATTGAGAAAGACTGGATCGATCATAAATTTATTGAAGAGCATACCAATCATTTCACGGAATTTGCGGAATTCTGCAAAGCATTCACCGTTGAGAGAGGTGTGAAAAACACCGGCCTCTCGGAAGAACAGATCATGGAGCTGGCTACCTTGATCCACAACGGCAAAAGAGTATCTTTCTGGTGGACAATGGGTGTTAACCAGGGATACGAAGCGGTCAGAACAGCGAACGGTATCATGAACCTTGCGCTTATGACCGGAAATATCGGGAAGCCGGGCACAGGCGGCAATTCTATTACAGGTCAGTGCAACGCAATGGGATCCCGCCTGTTCTCTAACACGACATGCCTTTTCGGAGGAGGCGATTTCACCAATGAGGATGAGCGTAAGAGAATTGCGGATATCGTGGGAATTGATCCAGATCTTATTGCCAAAAAGCCTACAATTCCTTACAACAAAATCGTTGAAGGCATAAATGCAGGTGAAATAAAAGGACTCTGGATCCTCTGTACGAATCCGAGGCACAGCTGGACCAACAATGAGACTTTCGCTGAGGCAACAAAGAAGCTGGAGCTTTTCGTAGTACAGGATATTTATGATACGATCGAAAGCGCTGAAGATGCGACTGTCTTTTTCCCGGTCGTCCCCGGTATCAAAAAGGCCGGAACATATATCAATCTTGAGCGGCGTCTGTCTGCCATGAGACCTGTCTTGGAGCGTGGAAAAAATGAGATTTCCGATTACGAATGCATACTGGGAGTCGCAAAGGCACTCGGTATGGGGAAAGCGATCGAGAAATGGGAAACTCCGGAAGCCTGCTTCAATATGCTTCGTAAGATATCTGTCGGAAAGCCCTGTGATTTTTCAGGTGTGACCTGGGATGGACTTGTTAATTCCCATGGAATCCAGTGGCCGTATCCGGAAGGACGTGAAGATGAATTTAAGGATGAGGAGAGAAGACTCTACTCAGACGGAAAATTCTTTACTCCCGATCAGAGGGCGAACTTTATGTTCGAGGAGCCGCTGCCGAATCCATTTGTTCCGAATGAAGAATTCCCACTTGTCTTCAATACCGGGCGTGGAACCGTCGGCCAATGGCATACACAGAGCCGGACCAAAGAAGTCCGATTTGTCGAGGATGTCTCCAGTAAAAAAGCGTATCTGTATATGAATACCAGACAGGCTCAGGAAAATGATGTTCATCATATGGATAAGGTCCGGGTATATTCGGTCAACGGACAGGATGCAGTCTTTAATGTCATTATTACGGATGATGTTCCGTATAATCAGCTTTATGCTCCCATCCATTATATCGAATGCAATAAACTGACACCTTCAAGTTATGATAAGTATTCCAGAGAGCCTAATTATAAAGGCGCTACCTGCAGGTTCGAGAAAGTAACGGAATGATTCGTAAAAAGAATCAATTGGAGGATTTGACATATTATGAAAAGAATTAAGATAGACCGAAGCCGCTGCATCGGATGTCTGACCTGCGTGACCGCATGTATCGTCAGTCATCAAAGCGAGAGCAGTGATGCGAGAAACCGTGTCGTTATAGACAGCGGTACCCGACCGGCTCCTATTTTCTGCAGACACTGTGAGCATCCCGAGTGTACTTATACATGCATGACAGGTGCCATGAAAAAAGACCTCGAGACAGGATATGTAACCTATGATAAGGAACACTGCGCAAGCTGCTATATGTGCGTTATGTCATGTCCATACGGTGTTCTGAAGCCTGACAGCATAGAACACCTTGAGATCATGAAATGCAATATGTGCGTACACAGAAGTCCGGATGGAAAGACAGCCATGCCTATGTGTGTAGAAAAATGTCCGATGCAGGCTATTACATTGGTGGAGGTGAACTGATATGGCAGATGTAAAAAAATATGTAGTCATCGGTTCATCCGCTGCGGGTGTCAACGGTGTCCGTGAACTCAGAAAACATGACAAGGATGCGGAAATTACACTGATTTCAAAAGATAAGGATATCTATTCCCGCTGTATCCTGCATGCCTATCTGGGCGGTCATCGCACGAAGGAAAGACTTCGCTTTGTTGAACCGGATTTTGAGGAACGATATAAGGTAAACTGGATGAAAGGTGAGGAGGTTGTAGGACTGGACCGTGCCGGTCACAAAGTCATATTGGCTGACGGAAAAGAAGTATCCTATGATAAGCTTCTGATCGCCACCGGATCCCATACATTCTTCCCTCCAATTAAAAACATGGCCGGTTCTCCCAATATGATCGGTTTCAGAAATATTGATGATATTGAAATTCTGAAAGAGGTAGCTAAGACTAAAAAGAATATTGTGGTCCTGGGTTCGGGTCTCGTCGGTATTGACTGCGCATGCGGTTTCCTGGACCTTGGTGTAAAAGTTACGCTTGTCGACTTCGCGGGATGGCTGCTCAATAAGCAGCTTGATGAGCGTGCTGCGAAAACGTATATTGATGCATTTGCCCGGGAAGGAATCAAGCAGCATTACGGCGTCGGAGTTAATGAAGTAACAATTAATGATGAACATGAGATCACAGAAGTTATTCTGAGCGACGGAACAATCATTCCGTGCGATTATTTTATTGTGACGGCAGGTGTCCGATCAAATGTTGAGTTCCTCAGGGATACGGGTCTGGAACTTTCCAGATTCGGACTCGTCTATGATGCTACAGGCAAGACAAATGATCCTGATATCTATGGCGCAGGTGATGTATCCGGGACGAGCCCGATCTGGCCGGTAGCCGTAAAAGAGGGTATGATCGCTGCCAGCAATATGACAGGCCATCCTGCAAAGATGACAGATTTCTTCGCCTCAAAATCCACGATGAGCTTCCTGGGTATTTTCAGCATGTCGCTGGGAAATGTGAACCCGGATCCCGAAGATAAAGACATCAAGGTCGAGATCTATGACAGAGACGGCATCTATAAGAAAATCGTTCATAAGAATGGGAAAATAATCGGAGCACTCCTTCAGAATGACATTTCCTACGGCGGTATCCTTCAGCAGCTGATTGCGAGAAATATTGATGTCACCAAAGTAAAGAAACCTCTGTGGGATATTGACTACTCTGACTTTTTCCGTATGAGTGATAATTTCGAGTTTTACTACGAAGAAAAGAATGGAGAATCGATTTATGAGTAGATTTGAAAAAATACCGGTTCCCGCAATAGCAACATTTCTCTCACTTCTTACACTGAGTAATGTATACGGCGGGCTGGGATTCGTGTGGTTCCGATATCTGTGCATGGCTTGCGGAACTATTTTCATTATCTGTTACATCCTGAAAATAGCAATGTTCCCGAAGGTCTTTCTGAGTGAATATAATCAGGTCATTCCCTGCAGTCTTTACGCTGCCCTGACGATGTGCATGATGATTCTGGGAAGTTTTTATCTTGAGATCGGAACAAATTTTGGGATGCCAATCCTCGGTGTGATAGGAAAATGTGTCTGGTTC
>DMAZ01000058.1:0-5588 GCA_003446335.1 Lachnospiraceae bacterium
CCGCTGATGCTGCATAAGCATGGACTGGATACGGTGGTGTGCAGGGAGCTCGGACTGGATGCGCCGGATCACCGGGGTGACGGACCGTCCGCTCTTGCAGAGTGGGAAGAGATGGTCAGCCGGATCCACCATCCGAAGGTCCATACGAGGATCGCGATCGTCGGCAAGTATGTCGGACTCCATGACTCATATCTCTCCGTCCGCGAGGCTCTCTATCACGGAGGGTATGAAAACGCTGCCGAAGTTGAAGTACTCTGGGTCGATTCGGAGCGTCTGACAGAGGATACGATCGAAAAGGAACTCGCGGGTGCGGACGGGATCCTGGTGCCGGGAGGATTCGGGGACCGCGGGATCGAAGGAATGATCCTCGCCTGCAGGTATGCGAGAGAGAGGAACATCCCGTATTTCGGCATTTGTCTCGGAATGCAGATCTCTGTTATCGAATATGCAAGAAATGTGCTGGGGATCGCGGATGCGAACAGCCGGGAATTTGCAGAAAACGGAGAGCACTGTGTCATTGACCTCATGGAGGAGCAGCTGAAGGTTCTCTGGAAGGGCGGGACGATGCGGCTCGGAGCCTACCCGTGCAAGGTCCTTCCGGGCACGCTTCTCGAGAGGACATACGGATCTTCGGAGATTTCGGAGCGCCACAGACATCGTTTCGAGTACAACAACGAGTACCGGGAGCGGCTGATCAGGGCCGGCCTTGCCGTGTGCGGGACGTCGCCGGACGGGCTGCTCGTCGAGGCGGTCGAGGCTTCGGCCAATCGCTTCCATGTCGGCGTGCAGTTCCACCCGGAGTTCAAATCGAGGCCCGACAGGGCACACCCGCTGTTCGCGGAGTTCGTCAGAGCGGCCGTCGGGGACCGGACATCGGGGACGGTTCTATAGGCCGGTGATTCAGTGGACGTCGGGGACGTATCTATAGGCCGGTGATTCAGCGGCAGTTGGGGACATATCTTCCGGTGGTTGAAACAGCAGGAATCGTTCCTGCCCGCTTATTGGAGAAATCTATGATTTACAGAGGTAAAGAGAGAAAACTGATCATGTCCGACGGCAGCGTATATCGCGGTCTCGGGTTCGGAGCCGACAACGGCTGCAGAGTCTGCGAGCTGGTGTTCAATACATCGCCTGTAGGTTATCAGGAAATCCTGTCTGACCCGTCCTACACGGATCAGTTCGTCGTGATGGCCTCTCCGCTGATCGGAAATTACGGGATGAATGAAGATGATTATGAGACGAGGTATCCGACGATCGGCGGCTTCATCGTCCGGGATTATAATGACAGCCCGTCCAATTTCAGAAGCAAAGCTTCCCTATCCGAGGTCATGAAGGAATTCGGGATCCCCGGCATTACAGGGCTCGATACAAGAGAAATCGTGCGCAGGATCCGGAATCAGGGGACGCAGAAAGCACTGATCACGGATGCGGAAATGTCTCTTGAGGAAGGATTGGATCTTCTGCGGAAATCGGATCTGCCGACCGATGCGGTATCGAGAGTCAGCAGAGATTATCGGGAAAACTACATCGCCATGGATGCGAAATATCACATTGCGGCGATTGACTTCGGTATGAAGGAAAACATCATCCGATCCTTTTTAAAGAGGGGCTGCAGCGTGACAGTGTACCCCTGGAACGTCACTGCCGGTGAGGTTATGCGGGACCGGCCCGATGGCATCTTTCTTTCAAACGGACCCGGCGACCCGGTCGACGTCCCCGAGGCGATTGATCTTGTGAGGGAGATGCGGGGCAAATATCCGATTTTCGGGATATGCCTGGGGCACCAGATCATTTCGCTGGCCTGCGGGGCAAAAACTTACAAATTGAAATTCGGTCACCGCGGCGGCAACCATCCCGTCAAAGACCTTATCACCGGTAAAATTTATATCACCTCTCAGAATCACTCTTATGCGGTGGATGAAAATTCATTGGCAGGCACCGGTCTGACGGTGACACACAGAAATATTCTCGATGGGACAGTGGAGGGAGTGAGGAGTGAACGAGACCGGATTTTCAGCGTGCAGTACCATCCGGAGAGTGCGCCGGGACCCCATGACAGTATGGAGCTGTTCGAGGAGTTTTTGAAGTTGATGGAGAAATGACGGACCGGGGGAGCGGTCTGCGGAAGTAACAGTAAACGAGGAAAGTACATTATGCCGAAAAGAACAGACATACACAAAATTCTGGTCATAGGCTCCGGTCCGATCATCATCGGGCAGGCTGCTGAGTTCGATTACGCAGGCACACAGGCCTGTCTCGCGCTCAAAGAAGAGGGCTACGAAGTCATCCTGTGCAACTCCAACCCCGCCACCATCATGACAGATAAATCTGTTGCCGATCGGGTCTATATGGAACCTCTTAACCTCGAGTATGTCGCGAGGATCATCCGCCGCGAGAGACCTGACGCGATTCTCCCCGGAATCGGAGGACAGACGGGGCTCAACCTGGCCATGCAGCTTGAGAAGAAAGGCATCCTCGCCGAATGCAGATGTGAGCTTCTCGGTACGGATTCAGCCAGTATCGAGATGGCTGAGGACCGTGAAGAATTTAAGGCTCTCTGCGAAAGACTCGGCGAGCCGGTACTCCCTTCCGTCGTAGTCAGAAGCATGGAAGAGGGCCTGGCCGCCGCGCGGGAAATCGGCTATCCGGTCGTCCTTCGCCCGGCTTTTACGCTCGGGGGGACAGGCGGAGGATTTGCCGACAGTCAGACGGAGCTTTGGGATCTGCTGAAAGCCGGGCTTGACCTTTCTCCGGTCGGTGAGGTCCTCGTCGAAAAAAGCGTGAAGGGCTACAAGGAAATCGAGTACGAGGTGATCCGCGACGCCAATGATACCGCGATCACTGTCTGCAACATGGAAAATCTGGACCCCGTCGGCATTCACACCGGAGACTCCATCGTCGTGTGTCCTTCACAGACGCTGACGGACAGGGAGTATCACATGCTGCGCGACAGCGCGCTGAAAATTATCCGGGCTCTCAGGGTGGAGGGCGGCTGCAATGTCCAGTTCGCGCTGGACCCGAAATCGTTCCGATATTACCTGATCGAGGTCAATCCCAGAGTTTCCCGGTCTTCGGCACTCGCATCCAAGGCTTCCGGCTATCCGATCGCCCGCGTATCTGCCAAGATCAGCGTGGGGCTTACTTTGGATGAGATACCGCTTGCAAATACTCCCGCCTGCTTCGAACCTGCCCTCGACTATATTGTCACGAAGATGCCGAGATTTCCGTTTGACAAATTCACGGACGCCGACCAGAATCTCGGAACGCAGATGAAAGCCACCGGCGAGACCATGAGCGTCGGCAGGTGTTTTGAGGAGAGCCTTCTCAAAGCGGTGAGGTCGCTGGAGATCGGGGCGGTGCATCTGCATCTTGAAAAATACGGCGGGGCACCGGAAGAAACACTGTGGGAATATATCCTGAACGGCTCCGGCGACCGGATTTATGCAGTCGCTGAGCTTATGAGAAGAAACTTCTGCCATGAGACGGCTGCTTCCCGCATAGAAGAAATCACCCTTCAGACCGGCATTGACCGTTTTTTCCTCGACAAAATCGCAAATATCATCGAGGAAGAAAGTGTCTTGAAATCACACAAATATGATTGCAATATCCTTCGGGAAGCAAAACGAATGGGCTTCTCCGATGCCGCAATTGCCGGATTTTGGGGTGTCCCGGAGGAGGAGATCTTTGAAATTCGCAGGAATAAGGGCATTTTCCCCGTCTATAAAATGATTGACACCTGCGCCTCCGAATTTGAAAGTTATGTCCCGTATTTTTATTCGACGTACGAGGGAGGCAGCTGTGATCTGTATGTGGGAGCGGAACGGGAAGACTGCTTACGTAAAGGAGCATACCCGGGGGGAGAGAACGAGTCCGTTATCTCTGACAGGCCCAAAATAATTGTGCTCGGTGCCGGTCCGATCCGGATCGGACAGGGGGTGGAGTTCGATTATTCTACGGTGCATGCGGTCCAGACCATCCGGAATGCCGGTTATGAAGCTATCGTGATCAATAACAATCCGGAGACTGTTTCGACCGACTACACGACTTCCGACAAACTTTACTTTGAACCGCTCTGCGTCGAAGATGTGATGAACATTATCGAACTCGAAAAGCCCGATGGAGTGATTGCCACACTTGGAGGTCAGACTGCGGTCAATCTCGCGGAGCCTCTCGCAAGGCGGGGCGTGAAGCTGATCGGCACGGATTGCGAGGCAATCAGACGTGCCGAGGACAGAGACTGTTTTGAGAAGCTGCTTAAAGATCTTGATATTCCGGAGCCGAAGGGATGTGCCGTTACCGATATTGAGGAGGGCGTTCTGGCGGCTGCTTCAATCGGGTACCCTGTCCTTGTGAGGCCGAGCTTTGTCCTTGGCGGCAGGGCGATGCAGATTGTTTCCAAAGAGAAGGATCTGAGGCATTATCTGCGGACGGCTGTCGAAATCGATGAGGATAAGCCGGTCCTCGTTGACCGCTATATAAGCGGAAAGGAACTCGAAGTCGATGCGATCTGCGACGGGACGGATGTATTTATTCCGGGTATTATGGAGCTGGTCGAGAGGACGGGAATTCATTCGGGAGATTCCATCAGCGTGTATCCGACATTCAGCGTCTCCCGGAAGGTGCAGGATACGATCAGGGATTATACGAGAAGACTGGGCCTGGGAATCGGGATCAAAGGACTTTTTAATATCCAGTTCATTGTGAATCAGAATGAGGAGGTCTATATCATCGAGGTCAATCCGAGATCTTCGAGAACGGTTCCTTTCCTTTCAAAGGCGACCGGGTACCCGCTTCCGGATATAGCGACCAGAGTCAGTCTGGGAATATCTTTGAGGGAGCAGGGGATAGTGAGTCCGGGATACGGTCCTGTGCAGGCCGGAATGGCTCCCTCTCAGAGTGCGGAAATCGGGAAAGATCCATTTGAGAAAGCAGAATGCATTCCCGGATACGATACAACAGGCAGGAGCTTTGAACCGGATATCACAGGGGTGCGCTCCGAAACAAATGAGAAATGGTTCGTGAAGGTGCCGGTATTTTCATTTTCAAAATTGTCCGGAATGGACGCCTGTCTCTCGCCGGAGATGAAGTCCACGGGTGAAGCGATCGGCTATGATAAGAGGCTTCATCGAGCTATGTATAAGGCGCTCGTGGCAGCGGGAATAAATATTCAGAATTACGGGACCGTCATATTCACACTCGCGGATGAGGACAAGGAGGAGGCCCTTCCGCTCGCTAAACGGTTTTATGACCTCGGCTTTAACCTCGAGGCGACGACCATGACCGCAGAGCATATGAGAGAGCACGGCGTCAGGGTCAGGCTTCGCAGGAAGCTGAGCGAGGGCAGTACGGAGATCCTGGATTCCATCCGGGCGGGCTATGTGAGTTATGTGGTCAATACCCGTGCTATCCTTTCCGGGGTACACTACGAGGATGGGGTGGCGATCCGGAAGTGCGCGAGCGAGTACAGGGTCACGATGTTCACATCGCTCGATACGGTGCGCGTGCTGCTTGACGTGCTGGAGGAGATGACGATAGGGGTGAGCCCGCTTTGAGCGGCCGTCGGGCGGACGTCGGGGACGTATCTTCCG
>DMAZ01000058.1:5667-6060 GCA_003446335.1 Lachnospiraceae bacterium
CGTCGGGGACGTATCTTCCGGCTGGTGATTTAGCGGTCATTGGGGACAGATCTTTCCGATCAGTTACGGCTTAATATGCTGAGCTGAAAGGGAAGATCTGTCCTTTTCTGTCTCATTTCGGTTCTTTCCGGAAGCTTCTGTTGGATTTATAATAGTAATTGATAGGAATCAATACTCTGATCAGCGGGAATTGATCTCAGTTCTATGAGACGAAATCCGGTGATTAAAAGCGAGGTGAAACGGTAATGAAAAGGAAGGCCATGCGTATGATCACAACAATGCTGTGTGCGTCGCTTCTGATCGGCTGCACAGGCGCACTGCAGAACGAGGAAGAAAATCAGAAGGTGGACAACTTGTCGAATGACAGCGCTGCCGGATCCGATGCAGGAAAAG
>DMAZ01000038.1 GCA_003446335.1 Lachnospiraceae bacterium
TTTTTTTATGCAATTATGTCCCTTAAGTTATTTGCTGAGTGTGATAGGTGAAGAGGGACCTCCTATACCGGCTCTGCCGAGAGCGGACGGTATTTCCTGCATCAGAGAGAAGTAGCATGCCCAGTAATCCGCAGAAGCTGTCCACGCGCGTACGGTGTATGTGAGACCGCCGGGGACTCCTTCGAGAGGCGCGGCGAACGGAGCAGGATCCTTGAGTACTTTTTCATTATTCTCCAGGACCGAAAGAATGACTTCCCTTACTTTTGCTATGTCGTATGATCCGGCAATATTGAAAGAGAGATCTACGCGTCGTGTCGGTTCGCTGGAGTAATTGACGACATTCGCTCCTGTAAGAGCGCTGTTGGGAACGGTTATTTTCCGGTTATCCGTTGTGATAATGACCGTGTAGAAGAGATTGATCTCCCTTACCACACCTTCCACTCCGGATGCCGAAATGTAATCACCCACTCCGCAGGGCCGGAAGACGAGGAGCATAATTCCGCCGGCGAGATTCCCGAGAGCACCCTGCAGTGCCAGACCGACAGCAACGCCGCAGGAAGCGATCACTGCTACGATGGAAGCCATCGGAACACCGAGAATGCCGATGATCGAGACCACGAGAAGGACATAAAGCGCGATTCTCACGGCATTCATGAAGAAGGTAGCGGCGGTCGGGTCGAATGAGGCCATCATTTTTCCCTTTTTCAACAGGCTCATCAACTTATTGATGATAATCCTGCCGATAATAAATACGATGAGTGCCAGGATGAGCTTTCCTCCGGCATTGGTGCCGAGCTCAATAGCTTTGTCTAAAAACTGCTGCATGAAACCACCTCATTTCTAAGAAATATTCCGGAAAGAACCGGTATTATAGGTATATAGTATCATTGTTCAAAGGAATTAGAAAAAAGAAAATGCCTGGATCTGAAGATTTGTGAAAATATAATAGATTCATTATACATGTTCCTGAAAGAGGGTTTATTTTTATTTTATCGGTGTATACTTGAGAAACAAATCTTCTGATGATATACTATCATAATATGTCCCAACATAATAAATACTGACATGTCGGGCAAAATATGATTATAGTGGGAGCTGGTATGAGACGAATTGCAAGCCTTTTTTTTATGCTTGTATTGACCGGAACGCTCTTTCTTTCCGGCTGTGGGAGCGGAGATATAAACAGTAATACTCAAGCGGAACTTGTCTATCGCTTTTCCCGTTCGGCGGCAGGTGATGCAAAGCTTATGTCTGATAAAATATTAATGACCTGTATTAACAGAAAACTGATCGCGTTGAATTTTGAGACGGGCGAGGTCGTGAATACAGAGATCGAAGCAGACTGGCTCAGCGTCCTGCCCGAGGAAAACCTTGTTATTTATACGACACATCATTACGAGCTTGGCATCGTACATATGAATGAAAACGGCACGGTCAGAGACCAGAAAATTGTCCTGACCAATGACTCGGCGGATTTTATGATCGATCCGGCGGTCATAAAAGTTGATGATATGTATTATCTGACCCTGACTTTTCTGAACGGGAATATGAATGTTTCATCAGAAGAAGAACAGAACGGGCAATATACGATCAACTGCTATTGCACCAGAGATTTTAACAGAATAGAATATTTGAGTCAGGTCACCAGTGAAGAACGCAATCTGGAAGACGTCAAGCTTGCCAGTAATAACGGGATGCTGTATCTCGTATATGAAAAAGAATCCAGAGACAGGGCGAATTCTTCTATAATGGTAAGTATTTCCGAAGATATGGGAAGAAGCTGGAATCCGCCGGATACTTTGCTTGACTGTGTGGCTGATCAGGAGCCTGCCGGTCTTGTAAAGACTGAAGAAGGATGGAACCTGTATTACAGCTCGGATATCGCGAGTCCGGGTTCATCCTACGACGGGGCATCAGCATATGTCGCGAAACTGGCTGAAGATCTGAAGGTCATTGAGCAGGATATTCTCATTGATCTTGCGGTTCCGAAAACAGATGAGTCGGTAGAATATAAGATGGGCGGGATTCTTCTGTACAGTGTAGAGAGCTTCAATGACCGCACCTATTATGCTTATTCCGAGGATCATGCCAGTGCGGACAATCTCTGCGTATCAGCTTCAATCATTTCAGAGAAATGATCATTAAAGCATAGAATACGGGCAATATACCGGTCAGCAAATGCCGGCAAGATTACAGGAAGGAGAATGAATATCATGGCACAGCAGCATGATGACATCGAAGAAAGAAGAAGACGGAAGAAACGTCGGGAGGAAAGGCGCAGAAGACAGAGAAGGCAGGCGTTGATCGCCAGGGCTGTTATTCTGGGCATGCTTGTAGCTATTCTGGTGGTCATCATTATTATTGCGACCAATATCGGAAGAAAACGCGGTTCCGGTAAATCGGAAGAGAGTTCAGGGAATGTCGAAACGACTGTGAATGAAGGCACTGAGGAGCTCTCTGCGGAAAGCAAAGCGGATGAGCCTGAGGCACCGGCGGTTTCTTATGCGGCGGCAAATGCCGATCTGACGACAAAAGAAGGGGTCCTGGATTATGCAAGGCTGCAGGCTGCTCAATATGATTATGATGGAGCAATTGCCACCATTCAGTCTTTCGCAGGATATGAATCAGACGGTGATCTGACAGCGGAAATCAATAATATCACAACGGCGAAAAATAATTGTACAGCCGTCGAGGTATCGACAACGCCTCATGTTTTCTGGCATTCTCTGATCAATGATTCACGCGGACTTATTGCTTCCGATACGTGTACGGAAGAGAGAGTGGAGAAAAATAATAAGGCGATGACGACTGTAGCTGAATTTAACGGCATGGTCAACGATCTGTATAACGCCGGCTATGTTATTATCAGTCTGGATGACCTTATTACGAAGACGACCAATGCCGATGGCAGTGTCACGATTTCCAAAAATACAAATCTTTATCTTCCCTCTGATAAGAAACCCCTTATTATGTCGGAAGATGATCTGAGCTACTATCATTCGTACGGTGAGAACGGAGCGCAGGGATATGCTGACCGTCTTGTTCTCGATGAAAACGGAGAAGTAAAATGTCTTTTCACGGATACGGACGGAGAGACGAAGATCGGTGATTATGACATGGTACCCCTTATTGACACCTTTATTAAGGAGCATCCTGATTTCTCCTATCACGGAGCGAAACCGACTGTCGCTCTTACCGGTTATAACGGTATTTTCGGATATCGCACCAATGATTATTACAAGGAAGGTCCTGAGAGTGCCAACCTGGGAGAAGCTCAGAAGAATTTCCTTCTCGCTCATCCGGAATACGACTATGACACGGATGTTGCCGAGGCGACGAAGATCGCGGAGGCCATGAAAGCCAACGGCTGGACATTTGCAAGCCATACGTACGGTCATATCAACGCAACGGATGCTACGGCGGAGAAGCTGCAGGCTGATCATGAAAGGTGGAAGATCGCTGTTGAAAAGTGTATAGGAAAGACGAACAAGATCATCTTCGCGTTCGGCGCGGATATCGGACCCGTCATGGGTTATACGGCGGATAATCCCAAGTTCACGTACTTCAAGGATCAGGGATTTGATATTTTCTGCAACGTTGACGGAAATATCGGATGGACGGAATTCGGGACGAACTATGTGAGGACCGGACGAGTAGCGCTGGACGG
>DMAZ01000074.1 GCA_003446335.1 Lachnospiraceae bacterium
GAAGGAGCTGCGCATAATATGGTGTTACAAAGGGGGTCGCGAAACGCGACTCCCTTTACTATAGCTTAAAATAGAGGAGGTAACCTATGAGAAACACAGGGAAGAAACAGGAATACAATGTTGACAGAAGAAACCAGCAGAAGCAGATGATGAGCCGGATGGCAGCCTATCAGAAGCGCTTTAATCATCATGAGGCGCTGCGCCGGAAGACTATTAGAACCGCAAGAAAGGGATGATACTGATATGATGACCAGGAATGAGTTTTATGATTATGTGAAAGACAACGTGAAGGATTATCTTCCGCCTTCGTTTCAGGATGCGGAGATATCACTTATGAAAGTAACCAAGCAGAATGACCAGAATCTTACCGGGATCAGTATCCGGAGGGACGGAGAGCAGATTGTGCCTAATCTTTACCTGGAACCTTACTATAAGGATTATTGTGCCGGAGAGGATCCGGACAAACTGGTCGGTGCTGTTGCAGACCAGAGGATCGAGTACGATAAGGAAGAGATACCGGAAGAGTTCAAGATCGTATCTGACTATGAAAATGTGAAAGACCGGCTTCAGATTGTGCTCTGTGATCCGGAAATGAATCAGGAAAGGCTCAAAAATAAGCCGTCCAAACAGTTCGGTGAATTTACTGCGACTTACCAGGTCATGCTCAGGGCGGACGAGGAATCACTCGGCACGGTTTCCGTTACAGATTCCCTTCTGCAGTACTGGGGAATTACACCGGAGCAGCTTCATGCGGATGCGATTGCGGCAGAGGATGCGCGAATTCCTTCTCTCTACAATATGAATGATCTGATGATGGAGTTCATGACCGGACAGCAGCCGGAAAATCTCTTCCAGAATCCCGGCGAAGTCGATCTTAACGGGCCGCCGCTGTTCTGCCTGACGACAGGGGATAAGATGTTCGGTGCATCACTGATGGTTCGTGAAGACATTCTCTCCAAAGCTGCTGAGTTACTTGGCGACAATTTTTTTATCCTGCCGTCCTCACTGCATGAGGTACTCATTATTCCCGAGAGCCTCGCAGATGATGCGCACGTCCTTGTGCAGATGGTGAAGGATGTCAACGAGGCAGAGGTGCTTCCGAAAGAGAGGCTTTCTGATAAGGTCCAGTTTTATGACAGAGAGTCAGGGGTATTGGAAAACGCCTTGAAACGCCAGGACCGGCTTACGGCGGAGAAGGAGGCTGCAAAGGCTGACCGCGCTGAAAGAAACGGCGGAAAACGCAGCATTCATGACCGGCTCAGCGAAAAAAGGGCGGCAGTCCAGAACGGGCCTGCCCCCGTTCCGCAAAGGGACAGGAATAAGTCAGCACAGGCCATACTTTAATGAATAATTGTAAGTTTTATCGACCGAGGGAGCCGTAAGGCTCCCTTTTTTTCGTGAAAGAAGGAGAATTATGGCGACGAAATTATTACTAATCGAACAGCTTTCGGATGAAGCGGCGCGTGACTTGTCTGCCTCTCCGGAAAATTGGATGAGGTTTCTTGACACCGCTTCAAGGGTTTATAAATATACTTTCCCGGAGCAGCTTTTGATCTATGCGCAGAGACCTGAGGCGACTGCCTGCGCTTCCATGGAAATCTGGAATAAGAAGATGTTCCGCTGGGTAAAGAAGGGGTCGAAGGGTATTGCCTTGATTGACACAAGCGGGAGCAGGAACCGTCTGCGCTATGTCTTTGATGTGGCGGATACTTTCAAGCAGAGGGAAGTCGGAAAGGATGTCAGCCTGTGGAAGCTTCCGGACAATATGCGGGAGAGCCTTGCATCATATCTTGCCGAGGAGGTCAGCGGTCCCGTGGAGAGTGATGACCTTGTTGAAGTCTTTGACAGGCTTGCAAGAGAAAATGCCGATATAGCAGCTGGGGATGCATTTTCACAGATACGATTCTTTATAAAGGACAGCTATCTTTCTGAACTGGATGAGTTCAACCAGAAAAAGGAGCTGAAGGATCTGATCGCTGACAGTGTATGGTATATGCTGATGAAAAGGACAGGCCTGGATCCGATGGACTATCTTGAACCATCAGACTTTCAAGCAATCCGGGATTTCAACACCCCGGATGTGATTTCCGGTATCGGTACCAGTGTTCATGAGATCACGATGCCGATTCTGATGCAGATCGGAAGGTTTGTCAGAAGTGAAATAAAGCGGGAACAGTCGGCTTTGCGGGAGAATGCCGAAAAATTACCAGGAACAAATGTTCAGGCAGGGGTTGAAAAAGAGAATGACAACCGCTATAATGAATTTAACACGTTAATTCGTGAAACTGCGGAGCAGACAGATGACACAAAAGACCTGAAAGATGGTCGTAATGATGATAGGGAGGAAACAAATCATGATGAGAGAGCTGACATACAGCAGGAACGGGGATTACCTGATTCCGGATCTGGAACTCACGGAGACGACAGGGACGATCGGCAAGTACGGGATGTTGAGGAAAGAGTTCCTGAGACAGCACAGGAAGATAACGTTCGACGCGATGACACTGAAGAATACGCTGGACCGCCATCTGATGGAGGTCGATCTGGAAGCGAAGAGGAAAATCGAGAACCTGATGATGGATCTTCTGAAGACAGATCCGGCTCCGGACAAGATGAAAGATCAGATGGGATGGACGCAGCATATGAACCGGATCCAGTCTCAGGCGGAGGAAATAATTCTGGAGGAACTTATATACAGTTAAGCCTTTTTCCAAGCGAAACAGAGCAAACGGATATTATACGCGAAGCGGCTGCCGGCAGTGACCGGACAGCTGCTTTTTTTGTACCTGACGATATGGTAGACGATATTCTGCGGACCGGGAGTGGAAGGAAGAACACGCTTCTCCATATCTGCGCAAAGCTGCAGGAAGACGTATCCGAAGAGGATTTTCAGAAGTTCCTTAAAGCGGAGTACGGTGCCGGGGGTAAAGGATTCACGATTGAGGACAGGCATATAAGCGTCTGGTTTGACGAAGAGGGAATCCGAATCCACAGGGGGGAGAGTGCTCGAAGCGTATATGACCGGAAGGTATCCTGGGAAGAAGCTTCCAAAAGAATCCGCACCATGTATGAGGACGGGAAATTTGCATCGAACATCATTATGTCAAATGCTTTGAATAATGAACGGGAGGAACTTGCATCCCGCACATACTTTCTTTTTCGGGACAGTGCTTCCTACGTTCCGGAGGAATGGAATATGGGAACTTATCCGGAAACCGTGGAGGCGATAAAAAAGACGCTTGAGGAACCGGATGAGATTTATGATATCTATCTAAGGATAGATACATTAAGAAGGCAACTTGCAGAAAATGGCGGTGGTCCGTGGTACGTGACGAACAGGATTCCTGAAACTATGGTGCGCCTTGTAGATCTCAGAAATGCAGTCCCTTATAAAGAGCAGGATGCAGATATTGATAAGTTAGTTCCTTCCTTTATTACGCAGGATGAGATTGACAGCGTTTTTAAGAGAGGCGGTCTGACAAGCGGCGGAAAGCAGAGAATCTATGAGTTTTTTCGCAGCCATCACGAAAGGAAGGAAGAGGCAGAGTTTCTTAAGGGAGAATACGGGATCGGAGGACAGAGTGACGCTGTTACCGGGAGTGAGGACTCTTTTGAGAACCATGACGCAAAAGGGATCGTGATAACGAAAGGAGACCTGACGGAGCCGTATGCTTCTGTAACGCTGAGTTGGAACAAGGCAGCCGAGAGAGTTCATCTGCTGGTGGAAAGGAATGATTTTCTTACCCAGGAAGAACTTGAGAAATATGAGGAACGTCTCGAAGCACAGCGTCTTGCTGATATGCAGGAAGTGCAGGAGAGTATGGGGCAGGATGAAGAGCTGCGTGCTGACTCTCTGACAGACGGAACGGCAGAGATTGAACCGGCGAGCAGTGATACAGTATCCGGGACATCCGGGGAAACGGAAAAACCTGTTGATGAAATAGATTCCGGGAAAACGGAAATTATAAACACGCAAGAACTCCTTGGTCATCGCTTTGCACAAGACGGCAGGACCTATGAGATAGAAGAAATCTCTATGTTTGGGGATGTTTCTTTGCGAGATGTGACATTCGAAGAGACAAACGGCTTCCCGATCAGCCGCATAGAAAAACTCCCTCGTGTTCTGGAATGGATACGGGAGGAGCAGGAAAGGGAGGAGGCTGATATAAAAATGTCTCCTGCCGGTAACTTTCATATTACCGACAATGATCTCGGAATCGGCACGCCGAAGGAGAAATACCGTCGTAATGCTGAGGCAATCCGGACCCTGAAAAAGATTGAATTCGAGAATCGAGGAGCAACGCTGGAAGAACAGGAAATCTTATCAAAATATGTCGGGTGGGGAGGGCTGCCGGATGTATTTGACGAGACAAAGGAAAATTGGAAGAGCGAATATGAAGAATTAAAACAGCTTCTTACTCCCTCAGAATATGCATCGGCAAGGGCTTCCACACTGAATGCACATTTTACGCAGCCCGTCATTATAGAGGCTATGTATGAGGCACTTGAGAGGATGGGGTTTGAAAAGGGAAATGTTCTGGAACCGGCGGCAGGCGTTGGGAACTTTTTCGGGATGATGCCGGACGCGATGCGGCAGTCGAAGCTTTACGGAGTGGAGCTTGACAGCATTAGCGGCAGGATAGCTCAGAAACTATATCCGGATGCTGAGATCCAGGTCAAAGGCTATGAAAAGACAGAATATCCGAACGATTTCTTTGATGTTGCAATCGGAAATGTACCGTTTGGTAATTATCGTGTATCGGACAAGAATTATGACCGCCAGGGGTTTATGATCCATGACTATTTTCTGGCGAAAACAATCGATCAGCTAAGGCCGGGAGGCGTTGCAGCTTTTATTACTTCGAAAGGGACGATGGACAAGACTTCCCCGGAAGTAAGGCGATATCTAGCGGAGAGGGCGGAATTGCTTGGCGCGATCCGTCTTCCGAATAATGCATTCAAGGCAAATGCCGGCACAGAAGTCACATCCGACATCCTCTTTTTCCAGAAAAGGGATTCCGTTACGCTGGATATTCCGGAGTGGGTGGAAACGGCTGTTGATCCAAACGGCATATCCATGAACAGATACTTCGTCAGACATCCGGAGATGATTCTCGGACAGATGAAAGAGGTATCCGGACCGTTCGGAATGGAAACTGCCTGTATCCCGAATGAGGGCGTGGATCTTCGAAGTCTGCTTTCGGAAGCTGTGACACATATAGAGGGGACGATGGTTCCGGCTGTTGATGCTGAGACAGAATTGGATGAGGAGGAGATCAGCATTCCCGCTGATCCTGCTGTCCGGAATTTCAGCTATACAGTCATTGACGATCAGGTCTACTACCGTGTGAATTCCGTCATGAATCTCATGCGGCTTCCGGCAGCTACGGCTGAGAGGGTGAAGGGACTCGTGGGGCTCAGGGACTGTGTGCGTAATCTGATCAATCTTCAAATGGATGAAAACACAACGGAAGAGGCTATCAAGGCAGAACAGGGGCGGCTGAATACGCTTTATGACACATATACGGAGAAATACGGTGTGATCGGCAATAACGCAAATAAGCGTGCATTCTCGGAGGATTCATCTTACTGCCTGCTCTGTTCCCTTGAAGACTTGGACGAGGACGGAAGGCTCAGGGAAAAAGCCCAGATGTTCTATAAGCGCACAATCAAGAAAGCGGTTCCGGTCACAAGCGTGGAAACGGCTTCGGAAGCACTGGCTTTGTCGCTTAACGAGAAGGCAAGGGTTGATATCCCTTATATGGCGGAGCTGACAGGAAAAACGGAGGAGAAAGTAACGGAAGAATTACGCGGCGTAATTTTTATTGAACCGGTGTCGCAGGAATGGCAGAATGCCGACGAATATCTCTCCGGAAATGTTAGAGAAAAGCTGGAGACGGCAAGGAGATATGCGGAAACGGACCCGAAATATAAGATAAACGTGTCGGCTCTCGAAAAAGTACAGCCAAAGGAACTGGATGCTTCAGAGATCGATGTGAGGCTCGGAGCGACCTGGGTTCCGCCGAGGATTTACAGGG
Source organism: Lachnospiraceae bacterium (assembly GCA_003446335.1). The sequence continues at coordinate 6,039 of DMAZ01000074.1, forward strand.
ATTTCATGACAGAACTTCTCAGGACCCCGTACTATCTGATCGGTCGCTATATAGACGTCCAATATTCCGAGGTGAACGGACTGTGGAATGTGAAGGGAAAGAACGATGACAGCTATAACAATATCCTTGCAACCGCGACTTACGGGACCGGACGGGTGAATGCCTATAAGATCATTGAAGATACCCTGAATCTGAAGGATATCCGGATTTATGATCTGGTACAGGTAGATGGAAAGGAGAAGCGTGTCCTGAATAAGAAGGAGACCATGCTCGCCTCGCAGAAACAGGAAGCGATAAAGGAAGCCTTCAAGGAATGGGTCTTTAAGGATCCGGAGAGGCGTGAGCTTCTCTGCGGTATTTATAACCGGACCTTTAATTCCATTCGTCCTCGTGAGTATGACGGGAGCCATTTGACTTTTCCCGGAATGAATCCGGAAATATCTCTGAAGCCGCACCAGAAGAATGCAGTTGCCCATCAGCTTTATGGCGGAAATACACTTCTGGCTCATTGCGTCGGGGCGGGCAAAACCTTCGAAATGGCAGCCTGTGCGATGGAGGCTAAACGACTGGGATTATGCCAGAAGCCGCTGTTTGTCGTTCCGAATCATCTGACGGAACAGTGGGGGGCTGACTTCCTGAAGCTGTATCCCGGTGCAAATATCCTTGTCGCAACCAAGAAAGATTTTGAGCCTGCGAACCGCAAGAAGTTCTGTTCCCGCATTGCGATGGGGACATATGATGCCGTCATTATCGGTCATTCCCAGTTTGAGCGTATACCGCTTTCCGAGGAGAGGCAGATCAGAATGCTTGAAGACCAGATCAACGAGCTGGCGGAGCACATACAGGAGGCTAAATGGGAGGAAGGCGGACGCTATACCATTAAGCAGATGGAGAAAACGAGGCGTTCGCTGGAGGCGAGACTGGATAAGCTAAACAGTAAAGAACGGAAAGATAACGTTGTGACTTTTGAGGAATTGGGCGTAGACAGGCTTTTTGTGGACGAAAGTCACGCGTTCAAAAACTTATTTTTGTATACAAAAATGCGCAATATTGCAGGCATATCGCAGACCGAGGCGCAGAAGTCCACCGATATGTTCAACAAATGCCGCTACATGGATGAGAAGACGGGAGGAAGGGGAATTACGTTTGCGACCGGAACCCCAATCTCCAACAGCATGACAGAACTCTATACCGTGCAGAGATACCTGCAGTACAGCCAGCTTCAGAAAATGGGGCTGGCTCATTTTGATTCATGGGCTGCTAATTTCGGGGAGACCGTGACGAGTATCGAACTGGCTCCGGAGGGGACGGGATACCGTGCTAAAACACGATTTGCCCGCTTCTTTAATATCCCGGAGCTGATGTCCCTTTTTAAGGAAGTGGCGGATATCCAGACTTCGGATATGCTGAACCTCCCCGTACCGGAGGCTGAGTATGAAAATGTTGTGCTGAAACCCACCGAACAGCAGAAGGAGATTGTGGCAAGCCTCGGAGAGCGTGCAGAGACAGTCAGACGGGGCAGTGTTGATTCCTCGATTGACAACATGCTTAAAATCACAAATGACGGAAGAAAACTGGCACTCGACCAGCGTCTTATCAACGATATGCTGGAGGATGCTGAGAACAGTAAGATTGCTGCCTGCGTGGAGAAGAGCTATGAGATTTGGAAAGAAACGGCGGATAAGAGGTCGGCGCAGCTCATTTTCTGTGATCTTTCGACTCCGAAGGGGGATGGACAGTTCAATGTGTACGATGACCTGAAAAGCAAACTGATGGCGAAAGGCGTTCCTGAACAGGAAATAGCATTTATCCATGAGGCAAATACAGACATGAAAAAGGCGGAACTATTCAGCAAAGTCAGAAGCGGGCAGGTCCGTTTTCTTCTCGGTTCCACTGCAAAAATGGGAGCAGGGACAAACGTGCAGGACCGGCTTATTGCTCTCCATCATCTTGATGTACCCTGGAAACCTGCGGACATTGAACAGCAGGAGGGCCGAATTTTGAGACAGGGAAACGGAAATGCGAAGGTACACATATTCCGGTATGTGACGGAAGGAACATTTGACGCATATTCCTGGCAGATCATTGAGAACAAGCAGAAGTTCATTTCCCAGATCATGACATCCAAATCACCTGTGAGAAGCTGTGAAGATGTAGACGCTGCGGAGCTTTCTGCGGCTGAGGTGAAGGCTCTGGCTACGAACAACCCGCAAATCAAGGAAAAGATGGACCTTGATATACAAGTGGCAAAGCTGAAACTTTTGAAAGCAAATCATACCAGTAATCAGTACCGTCTGGAAGACAATATCGCAAAGGTTTATCCGAAACAGATCGCGGTTCTTGAAAGCGAGATTAAAACACTTGAAGCAGATGTGAGGCACTACGAGGCAAATAAGATCACAGATCCTGAGAAATTCGTAATGGAGGTCGGGGGAAAGACATACACAGACAAAAAAGAAGCAGGAGCTGCAATCATAGCGGCCTGCCGTGCGATGAAAGAGGCGGATATAGTATCGGATGCCGGGTATTATCAGGGATTCCATATGAAAATCCGTTTCGATGCGATGATGAAGGAATTCACGCTGATATTAAAAAACGAGGCCTCTACGACTGTCCACATCGGGAATGACGGTTTCGGTAATATCCAGAGGATTAATAATGCGCTGGCTAACCTTGCACAGAGGGAATCAGATGCAAGGCAGAAGCTCTCAACGGTACGTCAGCAGCTTGAAGACGCAAAAGCAGAATCAGGGAAGCCATTCCCGAAAGAGGCGGAATTAAAAGAGAAGATGGCAAGACTTCAGGAACTGAATGCAATCCTGAATCTTGATGAACGAGGTTCCGGAGATCTTGAACCGGAAGAAAACGCAGAGCCGGAAAGAAGCAAACCGTCGATTCATGACAGACTGAAGGACTTCAAAGAGAGCGTGGATAAGGTCAGGACCGGACCGGGGATAATGCTGAAACCTCAGCCGAGTCTTTAATCAATATATGAGAACAGACCGGGCAGTTGGACCGTATCTGTCTGACTGTCCGTTTATAAGGAGGATTTATGGCAAACAGAAACGAACAGTTAAGAGAATATGAGATGGAGGCAGCGCTTTTAAGCGGTGCTGAAGACCGCTACGGGATTTATCAGATAGCGGATGGGACGAGGGCAGAGGAATACGCATTCATGTCCATGGATTTTGTAGAAAAGAACGGGATGAAAGTTTTGAGAGAAGACTATCAGCTTGTCTACAGCGGGATCCTGGGAGCAGATGAGACACTCGACACCCTCTATGAAAAGTTCAATCTTTATCATCCGGAGGATTTTAAGGGGCATTCCCTTTCCGTCAGCGATATTGTCGTTCTTCATACGGATGGCGGGAACGTGGCCCACTATGTTGATTCGTTCGGGTTCCGGGAAGTTCCGGATTTCCTGAATCTGGAAGAAGAGCGGGTTTACAGCCTTATTGGCGATAAAACGGACAAGTATCTGCAGATTCAGACATCAGATGAAGGCTTTGAGTACACTTTCTATGACGCCTATTACAGGCTGCTTGACGGCGGGATCATCACAAATGAAAATCTGTCGCTTGATACTGCCGTCCGTGAAATTGTCCTGGATGCCGGCGTTCAAATATCTGACAGAATTCCAGATGTAGAGGGATTCATGGAAAAGGTTAAAGAAGTGGAACAGGAAGAAATAGCAAAGGCGGCGAAATTAATGAGTCAGTCAAATGACGGTAAATGGAAACCGCAAAGGTATCCGGAAGATATCGGCAAAAAAGAGCCTGAGAGTAAGAACGGACATGTAAGTGAAAGCAGTCAGCCAGAAGCACCGTATGTGGAATATTATGTAGCAGAATGTGACGAGTATCATGATCTGGGGACATATTATACGTTTCCGGATGTCAAATCAGCTGTAGAGAAATATCGTGAGATACTGGATGACCCAAGAAAGAAGTATCTTGGCAATGGAATGGGAGTCATCTATCACGGAAAGGCAGGAGATATCTACAACAACTCCGAATGCAGTCTTGTGTTAAAAGAGGTTGTCTGTGGCAATTCGCTGGATCATGTGCCCGGCTTGGCAGAGAAACAGGTAGTGCGGGAGGCCTTGCGTTTGATTAGAGAAGAACTTTCGGAGTTCCGGTATAAGATGCCGTGCTATGAAAAGGAAGCGGAAGATACTGCCCTGACAGCAGAGGAACTGGCTGTCAGGCTTGACCGCCTTGCTCATGATTTTGATCCCTATGATTATCAGGATCGTCTTAACGGGAGCGAGGATCTCGTACTCGACATTACATACAGACTGTATACCGGCGGCGTGAAGCATTATGCGTCATTTCTTGATGATGTGATCAGAGAGGGCGGAAGTCTGGCGACGGAGGCAGACAGGCTGAAAGAGAAGCTTGCGTCATTTGACCCGGAGGTGTCGGATGAAAGGGTGCCGATGGTTCGTGTAAATTACTGTGAGTCAGATAAGTTCGCTCATGAAAAATACTTGCCAATCAATGAATTTGATAAGGCAGTTGCAGACATGGATCGTGAATGGAGTGAGCGGAATGCCGGCAAAGATGAGAATGCTATTGAAACGTGTATGTTGCAGTTCACGGTTTATTATCCGGAAGACGGAAAGATGAAGACGCTCAAAGACAGTCTGAATATCGGTCTGGGAAATGGCGGATTTATTGACAGTATGAACAGGCAGGTCGAAGAACGACTTACCGATCCCAACTGGCTTTCCTACAAAAGAAATCAGGGACAGGGGGCGCTTGACGCTTTTGTGTCAGCTCTGACGGATATTCAGGAGCATGTGCTTCCGCATCTGCAAAGCTTTTGCAGTCTGCAGGAGAGGACACCTGAGCAGGTAGAGGCGATGCAGACTGTACCTGCTGAAAAAGACAGAAATCTGAGCAATACTGCTTCAGCGCTAACAGTTCCCAGGACATCTTCGGATGCAGCGAGAGCGGAAAAACCTCCATCATTTAAGAATGAAAGAAAATCTATCCATCAGAGGTTGGAGATAAATAAGGAGTGGTTGAAAAGTCAGCCGGGAAAAAAAGAGCAGGTGAAGGGGGTTGATAGGTCATGTGATGAGTGAGAGGAGTTCTTTATCTCCTAATCCGGTATATACTGGAGTCGGAAAGGAGGTGTGAAGTATGGGTTCAGTATCAATAGATGAAATACGGGATATGGCATTCAATCTGCGTGCACATATTCAGACTCTTCTGGTAACATCTTATGAAGAACCGATAATATATCTGGACAATAAGCCTGTGCGAGTGGATAAAATATCTATAAGCGAGATGGCACTAAGGGAAGTCAATGAAATACTATCGCAGCTTGAGAATCTGAAAACAGAATTGGAAAAATGTGATTGATGTTACCAGAATGGCTCTAAGAGTGCTTGAGCTTTTTTGTAACTGGAAAGAGAGAAAAGACCATTCCGGTGTGTAGCCGGAGTGGTCTTTGATAGGAATAATAAGAAACGATATGCCCTAGTCTACCGTCTCCAGAGAGAGCCACAAAATGCTCTCTACAAAATGGCCGGGTCTTAGGAAAGTCTCTATATACGCTTGCAGTGAATAATTCAGGCTTAATATTGCTTATTAAAGCCGAAAAGAAAGACAGGGAGGGTTTCATATTGAATTCCTCACATCTATCTGGGCGAGTTTATCACTAAGTTCCAAAGACTTACGCCAAATTTCCTGCTTGGACAGTCCAAACATATTTAGGAGTCTTTCCTGAATTTCAGTAACAGTATATTTCAGATGGTATTTATCATCATTTCCTTTAATCATCTCAATTTTATCGAGTTCATTGAGTACCGACGAAACAGTCATGAAACGAGGTATTTTGCCACCCTTAAGCACTTCTTCCTTTAGAAGGTTATATACTCTGTTTCTTATTATTAATGCAACGAATTCAATGAATATTTTATTATTAATATATTCACTCTCATATG
>DMAZ01000042.1 GCA_003446335.1 Lachnospiraceae bacterium
ACTTCCTTTTCTTCTCCGGAATATCCGGTGACGGCAAATGTCTCATCCTCCAGCATTTTATATTGAAATTCCTGCATCAGTTCCCCTTTGATTCAATATAATTGGGTTTATGATATTGTCTTTTGTCAACATATCTCAACATTATTCATTACTCAGCTATTAACAAAGTTATAAGGGGCAGGCTTCTACGATAGGACTGCACAGCACCTCAATAAGTCCGCTGCCAATAGCATACATAATGACGCAGGCAACGACACTCTTGCGATAACCGATCTTATCCACAAACCGGGCGCAGAACACATCTACCAGCAGCTGCGTGAAATAGAAGGCGGTGGAGATCAAGGCGATCCACCCCATTTTCATGCTGAATATGCAGGTTTTAAAGACGATTAAAATGGGAGGTTAAAGAGTTTCTTCAGGAGAGGGGATGATGAACAGATTTTTATCGTAGTCAATGATCCCTTCTTTTTTCAGTGAGGCAAGTTCACGTGTCATTGCGCTGCGGTTGATGCAGAGATATTCTGCCATTTCTGACCGGCGCAGTGGTATGCGAAAGGTGCTGCTCCCACTGCGGAGAGCTTCCATTGACAGATAGGCCAGGATCTTTTCACGGACCGATCCCCGTGAGATCACATCGATTTTTTTCATCAGAGACCGGTTTTTGGCGCTGATCAGGGCAAACATATTCTGGGTCAGCAAATGATGGAACGTGCAGGCGTTCTTACAGGGATGCGTTATTCTGCCTGCAGGAATAAAAAGGATCAGTGTGGAAGAGGCGGATTTGTAAACGAGATCCGGTTTTTCCATTCCATTTCCCATGAAGGCTATATTTTCACCGAACACATCTCCTTCTGTTATGAAGGAAATGAGCGTGCGTTTTCCCCAGATGTCTTCCGTATACGTCAGTACGCTTCCTTCCAGTACAGTTCCTACAGTAGAATTCATTTCGCCGTCCATCCGGATGTAATCGTCTTTTTTATACCGGCGGATCCGGCACCCAAGGCAGTCAAAAAGAAGGGAGCAGTCTCTGGCATCGATCCTGTTAAACAGCGGGAGACCGGAAAAATCTATGGTATTCGCTGCAGACATATCCTGTGTCCTTTCGTCTCGAACTTTTGTTAGATTTCAGCAGATATTATATCAAAAATGTTGCGTGTGCAACAGAGGCTATTTCTTTCTTATAGTATACTTCTTCCTATATTTACCACTTCTTTATTACACACCTTTTAGCGAGTCAATCATCTATTGAGAGGAAAGTGCATATGCGAAAAGTACAATCAACCTGCAATTTCTGTGCGATTGACTGTAATCTCGATTTTTACGTGGAGGACGGGAAGATCGTGCGAACCCTGCCGACCAAAGGCTATCCCGTGAATGAAGGTTTCAGCTGTATTAAGGGTCTGTCTCTGAGCAAGCAGCAGACGACTGTCAAGCCGGACGCACTGCCTAAAATCAGACAGGAAGATGGGAGCATGAAGGAAGTGCCCTGGGAAGAAGCCTGGGATCATGTTGCCGAAAAGATCACCGGGCTGCAGAAAAAGTACGGACGGGAAAGTGTCGCCGGCATCAGTACGGGGCAGCTCACGCTGGAAGAGTTTGCAATCTTCGGTCATGTAATGCGCAACTATCTGCAGACAAATGTGGACGGAAACACGCGCCTGTGCATGGCTTCAGCCGCCGTTGCGCATAAGGGAACGCTGGGATATGACGCCCCGGGGTATACACTGCAGGATCTGGAGCTGTCTGACACGCTTATCTTTATCGGGGCGAATCCTGTTGTAGCGCATCCGATCGTGTGGGGACGTGTGCGCAATAATCAGGTCCCGGGACATAAGATCGTCGTGATCGATCCCCGGCGCTCGGAAACGGCCATGAACGCAGATCATCATTACCAGATTCGTCCGCGGTCGGATCTGGTGCTGCTGTATACGGTCGCTAACATCCTGATAGAGAAAGACTGGATCGACCGGGATTTCATTGCGAAACATACGAATCATTTTGAGGAGTTTGCCCGATTCGTCAGTGCGTTTCCTCTTTCACGCGGCGCAGCGGAGAGCGGTATCGATGAAGAACGGATCATGGAACTGGCGAAGATCATTCATGATGGAAAGGCGGTGTCCTTCTGGTGGACGATGGGCGTCAACCAGGGATACGAAGCCGTGACTACAGCGAGAGCAGTCATGAATCTGGCACTGATGACCGGTAATATCGGCAGACCGGGAACCGGCGGCAATTCGATCACGGGACAGTGCAACGCGATGGGTTCACGCCTGTTCTCCAACACGACCTGTCTGTTCGGCGGGGGAGACTTTGCAGACGCAGAAGAAAGCGGACGGATCGCCGGCATCATCGGGATTGATCCGGAACAAATGGCAAAAAAGCCGACGATCCCCTATAACAGGATCATTGAAGGGATCAACGCCGGAGAGATCAAAGGACTCTGGATCCTCTGTACAAATCCGCGTCACAGCTGGACGAACAATGAGACGTTTGCCGAGGCGGCGAAAAAGCTGGATCTTTTTGTCGTGCAGGACATTTACGATACGATCGAAAGCGCGGAAGAAGCGACTGTCTATTTTCCTGTCGTCCCGGGAATCAAGAAAGCGGGCACATATATCAACCTCGAACGCCGCCTTTCGGCCATGCGTCCCGTTCTGCCAAGGGGAGAAAATGAGATTTCCGATTATGAGTGTATTCTCGGTGTCGCGAAAGCGCTCGGAATGGGAAAGGCGATCGAGCGCTGGGAGACTCCGGAGCAGTGCTTTAACATGCTTCGTGAGATCTCGCGGGGAAGACCGTGCGATTTTTCCGGCGTGAAATGGGACGACCTGACAGATTCCCACGGGCGGCAGTGGCCGTACCCGGAAGGGAGGGAGGCGGAGTTTTCCGAAGAGCAGCGCCGTCTCTATTCTGACGGGATCTTCTATACGCCGGACGGAAGAGCTAATTTCCTGTTTGAGGAACCTCTGGAGAATCCGTATGTCCCGTCAGAAGAATTCCCGCTTGTCTTCAATACGGGCCGCGGCACCGTAGGGCAGTGGCACACCCAGAGCCGTACCAAAGAGGTCCGGTTCGTGGAGGATGTTTCTCCGAAGAAGGCATATCTTTTTATGAACAGGAAAATGGCGGAAGAAAATGACGTCCATGAGATGGACCGCATTCGTGTATTCTCAGTCAACGGTCAGAATGCCGATTTCTTTGTCAAAGTGACGGACAATGTCCCGTATGATCAGCTGTATGCACCGATCCACTATATAGAGTGCAATAAGCTGACCCCGTCAAACTATGACAAGTATTCCCGGGAGCCCAATTACAAAGGGGCGGTCTGCCGGTTTGAAAAGATATGACGTACAGATGATCTGAAAGAGGAGGTCAGGGATTATGTACAGGATAAAAATTGACCGCAGCCGCTGTATCGGATGTCTGACGTGTGTGACTGCCTGCGTGGTCAGTCACCAGACCGAGAGCGGCGACGCGCGGAACCGTGTCGTGATCGACAGTGAGACAAAGCCGGCGCCCATATTCTGCCGGCACTGCAGCCGGCCGGAATGTGTCTATACATGCATGACCGGCGCCATGAAGAAAGATCCCGTGACAGGATACGTCACGTATGATAAGGAACAGTGCGCCAGCTGCTATATGTGTGTCATGTCCTGCCCGTTCGGTGTTCTGAAACCGGACAGTGTGCATTTCCGGGAGATCATGAAGTGCAACATGTGTGTCCACAGGAGTGAGGATGGAAAGACTGCAGATCCCATGTGCGTGGAAAAGTGCCCCATGCACGCCATTACACTGGAGGAGAGCCTATGAAAAAATATGTTGTGATCGGTTCGTCCGCGGCAGGTGTCAATGGCATCCGGGAGCTTCGGAAATATGACAGGGAGGCAGAGATCGTGCTGATCTCGAAAGACAGCGAGATCTATTCACGCTGTATCCTGCATGAATATCTTTCAGGTATGAGAAGCATCGATCGTCTGCGGTTTGTAGAGAAAGATTTTGAGACGCTGTACCGCGTCACATGGAAGAAAGGCCTGGAGGCAGTCGGGCTGGACCGGGCGGCAAAAGAAGTCATACTCGGGGACGGCACAAGAGAAAGCTACGATAAGCTGCTGATCGCTACCGGCTCCCATACGTTCTTTCCGCCGATCAAAAATATGGCGGGATCTCCGAATATGATAGGTTTCCGCAATATCGATGATATCGAAGTTTTGAAGGAAGCAGTGAAGACGAAAAAACACATCGTCATTCTCGGAAGCGGTCTTGTCGGCATCGACTGTGCGACAGGGCTCCTGCATCTCGGTGTGAAGACAGTCCTGTGTGATTTTGCCGGATGGCTCCTCAATAAACAGCTTGATCACGAGGCTGCACAGGCGTATATCGATGCTTTTGCGGCACATGGTGTGGAACAGCATTACGGAGTCGGCGTCGATGAAGTGCAGATCAATGACGATCATGAGATCACGGCGGTCGTCCTCAGCGACGGAACGGTGATCCCCTGCGATTTCTTTGTGGTCACGGCAGGCGTTCGTTCCAATGTGGAGTTTCTGCAGGAATCCGGCCTGGAGCTTTCCCGGACCGGCCTTGTGTATGATGAAACGGGCCGGACGAATGATCCGGATATTTTTGGCGCAGGCGATGTATCGGGCCTTTCGCCCATATGGCCGGTCGCCGTGAAAGAGGGAATGATCGCAGCGGCCAATATGGCCGGTGTGCCGGAAAAAATGTCCGATTTCTTTGCCAGCAAGTCTACCATGCGGTTCCTGGACATCTCTACGATGTCTCTGGGCGAGGTCAATCCCGATCCGGCAGATGAGACCGTAAGGGTCGAGACATATCGCAAGGGAGATGTGTACAAAAAAATCGTCCACAGGGATGGAAAGATCATCGGAGCACTGCTTCAGGGAGATCTTGCATACGGAGGAGTCCTGCAGCAGCTGATCGCCCGTCAGATCGATGTCCGCAGAGTCAGAAAGCCGCTGTTTGACATCGATTACTCCGACTTCTTCCATATGCACAGTGATTCCTATGAATTCTATTATGAGTAAGACGGGAGGGAATATGGAAAGAGTCGAAAAAATACCGGTTCCCGTCATTGCGACATTCCTGAGTTTTCTCACGATGGGAAATGTCTATGGAGGTCTCGGGTTTTCCTGGCTTCGGTATCTGATCATGGTGTGCGGAACGGTCTTTATCATCTGCTATATCATCAAGATCATCCGTTACCCCGGAACATGCCGGCAGGAGTATGAGCAGACGATCCCGGCCAGCCTCTACGGTGCATTCAGCATGGTGCTGATGGTGCTGGGCAGTTTTTACTTTGAGATGGGATGGGGGTTCGGACGGATCATCTGGTTCATCGCTGTCCTGATCCACTGCGTGCACATTATCGTATTTACGGTGAAGCACACTTTCGGAAAGGTGATCCTGAAGAAAGATCCTGTCAATATGATGCCCAGCTGGTTTGTGACGTATAACGGATGGATGGTGGCCTGTGTGACCGGAGGAAAGATGAATGCCGCGCCGATCCTGCAGGTGATCACGGTCTACGGCTGTATCATTTACATTCTTCTTCTGCCGTTCATGCTCCGGCGTCTGGTAAAAGTCGAGATAAAAAGTGCAGCTTATCATACAATGGCGGTTCTGCTGGCTCCCTGCAGTCTCTGCGTTGTCAGCCTGATCAATGTCTATGAGTCGCCGAATCGTGCACTGCTGACGTTTATGTACATCTGCGTGCTGGCATCGCTGGCTTTTATCCTTTTTAAACTGCCGGACTTCTTTTCATTCCGGTTCTATCCGGGTTTTGCCGGGCTGACATTCCCGATGGCGATCGGTGTTGTTGCCTCGCAGAAAATGGCAGGCGCACTGACGGCTGCAGGAAAGGAAGGGCTGGCCAATGCCGTGACACAGCTGTCCGGACTGCAGATTTTTGTAACCACGATGCTGGTGGGTTATGTGATGCTTATGTTCCTGCGTATGCTGCTGAAGAAACAGGAAAGACAGTGACACACAGGAAGCAGAGAGGTTTTAATAAAGGATTGTTAGAAACGGAGGGGTTTGAATGGGCTACATTCTGACAAGAGAAGGTTTTGACAAGGTCCTGTCCGAACTGGGGAGGACATACAGGCTTTACGCGCCTGTGCGTAAAACCGGGGAAGGCCGGTTTACCGACACCGACGTCATCCGCTATGATTTTGTGAATTCTGTAGAAGAGATGGAACTGGATCAGAAATCGGATTATGCTTTTAAGGAGATCCTGACACCGCTTTCTGAGACGCTGTTCTTTTTTACGGAAAGTGAGGTCAAGACGGCAGACCGGGATGCGCGTGAAGCGATCATCTTTGTGAAAAGCTGTGATATGCATGCAGTAAAACGACTTGACCAGATCTATCTGGATAATACATTTGCCGATCCTTTCTACAAAGAGATCAGGGAGCGTGTCCATTTTGTGCTGCTGGGTTGCCCGAAGTCGGGTGAAGACTGTTTCTGCGTCGATATGGGAACGAACCGGACGGCGGACGGATACTGGTTTTCTGTGGACAGAACAGAAGACGGTGGGTTTGCCTGTGATGTTCCGGAGGAGTCTCTTGCAGAACTGTTCGAAAAAAACAGCGCAGCAGAGCAGCGTGTTGAGCCGAAATATGTGACGGAGAATGCTGTGCATGTCACGATCCCGGATGAGATCCCGTCCGGTATTTACAAAAACTCTGTGTGGGATGAGTACAGTGCACGCTGCATCGGGTGCGGCCGCTGCAATTTTGCCTGTCCCACCTGCACCTGCTATACCATGCAGGATGTTTTTTACACCGATAACGGGAAAGTCGGCGAACGCCGCAGAGTCGGGGCGTCCTGTATGGTGGACGGCTATACCAATGTGGCCGGCGGAGGTGAGTACCGCCGTACGAAAGGTGAGCGTATGCGGTTTAAAGTGCTTCATAAGATCCTGGATTTCAAGAAGCGGTTTGGCTATCAGATGTGTGTCGGGTGCGGCCGCTGTGACAGGATCTGTCCGGAATATATCTCCTTTTCTGCCTGTATCAATAAAGTAAACAAGGCAGTAGAAGAAATGAAAGAAGGGGAGGTGAATTGAAGATGGAAAAAACGAATGTGTCTATGAATATTCAGGATAATCCTTATGTGCCGTTTTCCTCCAGAATTCTGGAAGTCATCAGGCATACACAGAAGGAATACACCTTCCGCATGGAATACTCCGGAGATGTAAAACCCGGACAGTTTTTTGAAGTATCCATACCAAAATACGGCGAAGCTCCGATCTCTGTCAGCGGGATCGGCGATCACTCTGTGGATCTCACGATCCGGCGGGTCGGCCGTGTCACAAATGAAGTCTTTGAGCACTATACGGGTCAGAGCCTTCTGATGCGCGGGCCGTACGGAAACGGGTTTGACACTTCTCTGTATGAAGAGGGTGAGGTCCTTGTCGTTGCGGGAGGCACCGGCGTATCTCCGGTCCGGGGCGTCATCGATGCATTGGCCGGGACAAAAGATGCCGGTGACAAACATGTCATCGTGGGATTCCGCAGTCCGGACGACATGCTCTTCCGGGATGATCTGAAACGCTGGGATAAAAAACTGGATCTGATCCTCACGGTCGACGGAGCTCCCGAGGGATACGAAGGAAATATCGGTCTGGTCACGAAGTTTATCCCCGAAGTTCCGATCCGTGATACGGCAAAGGCGCAGGCGGTCGTTGTCGGTCCGCCTCCGATGATGCGGTTCTCTGTCATGGGACTTCTGGAGAAGGGATTCCGGGAAGAAAACATTTGGGTCTCTCAGGAGAGAAAGATGTGCTGCGGTCTGGGCAAGTGCGGTCACTGCCGCGTCGGAGAGAAGTATATCTGCCTGGACGGCCCGGTATTCAACTATACTGTCAGCAAAGACATGATCGACTGAAAACGCGTTTGGATGGACGGACACGGAGGAGAATAAGTTCATGGGTATTGATGTAAATCTGAAAAAACTGAAAAAAAACGCGTTCCGCTATTCTAAAGTGCGGGGCGAAACCGCGTCACGAGTACGTATTCCCGGCGGCGTCATCAGTGCGAAGGCCATGCTGCGAGTTACCGAGA
>DMAZ01000196.1 GCA_003446335.1 Lachnospiraceae bacterium
CGAGACGGGGATCGAACCCGCGACCCCCACCTTGGCAAGGTGGTGCTCCACCGCTGAGCCACTCGCGCATTGTGTCGTTTGACGACAAAAAGAATAATACACTATTCCTTTGCGTCTGTCAACACAAAATATTAATTTTTCTAATCCTCTCTATTTATCCGTTGCAATGGACAGACCTACGAACACTGCAAGCAGGAACGGATAGAAAAGGAAGGGAATGATCTGTACCGAAGAAATTCCCGCAAGAGATGCCGCTATAAGAAGCTGTGCACCGTATGGAATGATACCCTGCGCAATGCACGAACACGTATCGAGCAGTGAAGCAACTTTTACCGGTTCGATCTCATACTCCTCGGAAATGTTTTTCGCGATCGGAGCAGCAATGACGATAGCGACTGTGTTATTGGCGGTCGCAACGTCCATGAGCATTGTAAGCATGGCAATTCCGGCCATACCTCCTCGTCTGCCGTCGAAATGTTTTCTGATAAAGTCAAGAATCGCCTCAAATCCGCCGTTTTCCTTCATCAGAGCACCGATGGATGCGACAAGGAGAGTAACAATAATCGTCTCGAACATTCCGCTTGTTCCGCTCCCCATGGATGCAAATGCCGTGGGGAATGTCAGTGTTCCTGTAACGGCACCGACAATAAGGAACATGATAATACCGACCCCAAGAACGATAAATACATTGATGCCTATAATTGCAAGGACAAGGACGATAAAATACGGTACAGCCTGCAGGATATTGAAATCATAGGCATCCAATCCTGCCGATGATCCCCTTAAAGAGACGATTGTCAGTACGATAAGCGTCATGACCGCAGCAGGCAGGGCGATCCGTAAGTTCGTGTAGAATTTATATTTCATGGCGACGCCCTGTGTTTTCGTCGCAGCGATCGTAGTATCTGAAATGAAGGAAAGATTGTCTCCGAACATAGCTCCTCCGACTACCGTTCCGATACAGAGCGGAAGATAGAGCCCTGCGTTGGCGGAGACCTGAGCAGCAATCGGGACAAGGACGGTAATCGTTCCGACCGACGTTCCCATGGCCATGGATATCAGACACGCAATAATGAAAAGTCCGGGAATCGCAAGACGATCCGGTATGATCGTGAGCAGAAGGTTCGCTGTACTGGACGCACCGCCTGCCTGACTTGCAATACCGCTGAAGGCACCGGCCATGAGAAAGATAAAGATCATGATCGTTATATTATCATCGCCGATTCCCTGTGCGCAGAGATGGATTTTTTCATCAAATGTCAGATGCCTCGTCTGCAGCAGTGCGACGATCAAAGCAATCAGAAATGCAACGACCACCGACATAATATAGAATCCCATCTGCCCTTCCTGGGGAGAGATGTATTCGAAATAAATGCCGCTGCCAAGATAAAGTATCAAAAAGACCAGAATCGGAATGAGCGCTAACCCGCCCTGACGTTTGTTGTTCATTGTTTTCCCCTTTAAAGCATTGATTGAACCATTATATCATCGACTATATAATCAGCGTTATATTTTCACTAACATTTGCACGTTCAAGAGCTTTTATGCAAAAGCGGGTGTCAATGAGTAAAAAAAGCAAAAAAAAAGAGCGCGAGACGGGGATCGAACCCGCGACCCCCACCTTGGCAAGGTGGTGCTCCACCGCTGAGCCACTCGCGCATTTCGTTGCCTTAGCAACAAAAAGTATATTACAGCAAAAAAACAGACTTGTCAACAATTTTATTCCGCTTTAAGGAAGACTTACTCTTATTCCACCTTAATGATGGCAGAGAGAACATACTGGCTCATTTTAAAATTCTTCTGGCTGATATTCTCGAGCCGGATAAGATCCACATCGAGCCAGAGTTCATCCGCCGCGATCAGGACATGTGCGAACAGACAGCCGAAATCAAATTCATCCCACTTACCCGGATGTGTGAAATCTTTCTTCTTTGAGAAGAAATGAATGCGGCTTCCGGTCACGACAAATCTCCACGGCTGAGCATTCATTGCGGAGGGAGCCAGTCTGGCCACCTCAAGAATGTCCTGTGTCCAGCGCCTGGGTTCCTCGAGAGTAACACACAACTCCTGCATGGAAAGACGTCTTGCATCCGCTGCTCTTCTGACAAGACTCCCGTTCACTCTTCCGAAAGCCATGACGATGACAAATTCCATGTCACCTCTTGTCCTTGCATCTTTTTTATAGCTCACACTTCCGAGAAAACAGCTTCCGAGTCCCAGTGTGAGCATGAACAGGCTTAGCTGTTCGCAGATACAGCCGGCATTCATCATATACCGGTCCTTTTTTTCGGAATACATGGTGAGATAATATGGAGCCTTGACACCGAAAAATCCTTTCGGAGCATGTCTGCCGTCCGTGTTATCCGTAATGCCTATCTCCGTCCGGATACCAGGAAAAAGTGATGGTACCTCCTCATAAAACGCACCGATTTCGGCAAGTGTTTCCGGCTCGATCTCTTCCATCAAAAAACTTCTGTGAGATTTTCTTAATGATATTGCTTCATATAAATTCATAACATCAGTTTAACTCTTTTTTAATACTTTTGCAACAAAAAGGAGCTATGTATGTGAGATTAGACATTGAGTTAATTATTGACAACGAAAACTCCGGGTTTATAATAATGAATAAATGTATAAAGGCATTCCGCGTAATAACGTCAGGTGCACTATACGGTACATATTCTTTAATGTATGGAGGAGCTTGTTATGGAAAAAAAGAATATCGACTGGGGTAGTCTCGGTTTTGCCTACATGGCTACAGATAAGAGATATGTCTCCAATTTCAAGAACGGTGCCTGGGATGAAGGCGCGCTGATCGATGATCCGATGATCACAATGACAGAGTGTGCAGGTGTTCTTCAGTATTCCCAGTCTGTTTTCGAAGGCCTTAAGGCTTATACAACAGAGGATGGCAGCATTGTATGTTTCCGTCCCGACCTGAATGCCTCCCGTATGGCAGATTCAGCAAGACGCCTTGAGATGCCTCCGTTCCCGGAAGACAGATTTGTCGAGGCAGTAAAACAGGTCGTTGCTGCCAATGAAGCATGGGTTCCGCCCTACGGCTCCGGCGCTACACTGTATATCCGTCCGTTCATGTTCGGTTCTGATGCCGTAATCGGTGTAAAACCCGCGACAGAATATCAGTTCCGCATACTCGTTACTCCGGTAGGCCCGTATTTCAAAGGCGGCGCAAAACCGATTTCCATCAAGATTGCGGATTATGACCGTGCTGCCCCCAGAGGAACAGGTCACATTAAGGCAGGTCTGAACTACGCGATGAGCCTTCATGCAATCGTCGAGGCACACAACCAGGGCTTTGCTGAAAATCTGTATCCGGATTCAGCCACACGCACGAAAGTCGAGGAGACAGGCGGTGCCAATATCATCTTCATCAAGGGCAACAAGTTCGTAACCGTCGGCTCTCCGACAATTCTTCCGTCTATTACAAGACGTTCTCTTGAATATGTTGCTGAGAAATATCTTGGTCTTGAAGTTGAGGAGCGTGAAGTTCCGCTGACAGAGCTTCCGGAATTTGACGAAGCCGGTCTCTGCGGTACAGCAGCTGTTATCTCTCCGGTAGGCAAGATCACAAACGGCGATCAGGAAATTTGTTTCCCGAGCGGTATGGAAAAGATGGGTCCGACGATCCAGAAACTGTATGATACACTTACAGGAATCCAGATGGGCCGCATTGAAGCACCCGAAGGATGGATCTGCAAGATCAAATAAATAGTAAATTGGTATAGAAAAGCCCCTGTTCCCTCATATCAGGAACAGGGGCTTTTGTTTTTTCTCATTTATACATCACTGTCGGATGCCATCCCATGACCGATTGTTTTCGCTTCCTGCATCGCAGCAATATCCTCCGCCGAAAGTCTCATATTATAATGAAAGACTTTCCCTGCAGGATTCGTTACCTTGATGTCGATGATCGTCCCTTCCGCAAATTCATTAGGATAGACGGTGCGCACGAACGGCACCAGTTTCGGATGTGCCGCTGTCAGTTGATCCAACAATGACTTTAGTTTAAAAAGTTCCAATGGGTTAACCATTCCAGCCATCCCTTTCTGTGTCTTCCAGTATGTGTTAATGGTGGAACAGACGAATTCCTGTAAAGGCCATTGCCATGCCGTACTTATCGCAGCATTCAATGACCGCGTCATCACGTACAGATCCGCCCGGCTCAGCAATATACTTGACACCGCTCTTCTTTGCTCTCTCAATGTTGTCCGAGAACGGGAAGAATGCGTCGGATCCAAGGGCGATATTCTCCGCCTGATCGAGCCATGCTCTCTTTTCCTCAGCCGTAAAGACTTCCGGTCTTTCCTTAAATACTTTCTGCCATGCTCCGTCAGCCAGTACATCCATATATTCGTCACCGATATATACATCGATTGCATTGTCGCGATCCGCGCGGCGAATATTATCAACGAAAGGAAGCTCCAGGACCTTCGGACACTGACGAAGCAGCCAGTTATCAGCCTTGTTGCCTGCAAGTCTCACGCAGTGTACACGGGACTGCTGACCGGCACCGACACCGATTGCCTGTCCGTCGTAGGCATAGCATACGGAGTTGGACTGTGTATATTTGAGAGTGATCAGAGAAATCACCAGGTCACGCTTTGCGGAATCAGGAATGTCTTTATTCTGTGTCACTACATTTGCAAGAATATCATTATTAATAGCAAGTTCATTGCGACCCTGCTCAAAGGTAATTCCGAATACTTCCTTATGCTCCAACTGCTGGGGAACAAATTCGGGATCGATCTTGATCACATTGTAATTCCCGTTCTTCTTGGCCTTCAGAATCTCAAGTGCCTCATCCGTGTAATCCGGAGCAATGACACCGTCGGACACTTCACGCTTGATAATTTTGGCTGTGGATGCATCGCAGGTATCGGAAAGAGAGATAAAATCACCGAAAGAGCTCATACGGTCTGCACCGCGTGCGCGGGCGTAAGCACATGCCAGCGGAGAAAGTTCCTCCATATCATCTACAAAGTAAATTTTTTTCAGCACATCCGTAAGAGGAAGACCGACTGCGGCACCTGCCGGAGAAACATGTTTAAAAGAAGTTGCCGCCGGAAGGCCTGTCGCTGCCTTCAGATCACGAACGAGCTGCCATCCGTTCAGGGCATCCATAAAGTTGATATACCCGGGACGTCCGTTCAGTACTTCAATCGGAAGATCACTTCCGTCAGATACGAAAATGCGGGACGGTTTCTGATTGGGATTGCAGCCATACTTGAGTGCTAAATCTTTCATTTAGAGCTTCCTTTCATTAGGTAGTATTATAATCTTCTTACTTCGTGTTCTTATTCACAATTCTGGTCTCGTATTTTCCGGTCTCCACTTCAATATATCTTACGAAAAGGGAGACTTTATTCTCGTCATTGAGACCTGTCCAGATCATCTCGGTAAAAGCATCAATATCGTCTGAAATCTCGACCGGGATCGGCTCTCCTTCAAAGCTCGGAAGCGGATTGCCGTCATCAACATATGTGCTGATAAAATGACCTCTGCCCGCAAGAGCAGGAGAATAGGTAAATGTGAAACGATGATCGGAATCCGGATCTCCGTCAGCACTTTTCAGAATAGAAAGCGCATAATTAAAATCTCCGTCCTTCAGATGAATAACGCCTGATATTCTGGGTGTATAATTCGGTCCGTCCGGCTCATAACGACGTGAACGAAGAGACTGTTCAAATGTATACTGGCGATCGAGTCCTTCATAGATAGTATCCGTCTGATTGCCGTTGGTCACAATTGTTTTTGACCCGAGCACACGAACGGGGGCATAAATAATAAGGCTCGGATCCTCCATTTTGGAGGGATCAAATGCTTCTGTTCTTATTCCTTCCCCATCCTCTACAAAAACTCTGTTCCTGGAGTTCACGCTTCTTCCCATAATAAAATAGGCGGCTACTGCGTACTTGCCATCTTTAGATCTTCCGAGAACAATGCCTCTCCCCGGATATGATTTTGACTGAAGAAGTGCTCCTAGATTTTCCATTTTCATATGCTCATTTCCTCCTTGGCGGTATTTCGAGATATTCAATCGGCATCCCATATAGTTCAGAGAGTGCAATCAGGTCGTTCACTCTGATCTCCGTCACCCCGTTTTCCCAGTTTACTATCGTCTGCTTGTTACGGTGAAGCGCTTTAGCAACATCTTCCTGCGTTAATTCCGCATTTACGCGTGCTGCTTTCAGTTTAATCTTTGGAAACATCATTATCCATCCCCTCAAGTGGCATTTTGAAGTCTTTATAAAGAATAATCCATTTATAATGGATTTTCAAGCAATTTAATAACTCTTTATCCCCCGTCTCTGTTCAAATCCGGTATTACATTGGATAAACTGTACTAAATTATTAATTCTTTATTGCTGCAGTGTTTGTTAGAATACGTGAATATTGTCCTTGTAAATACAATCTGAACAGGTAAACACGATATTGGATACATTTGAGATGCGGAAGAGAGTCCTTTCGGATAACATACGCAGATATATGAAGGTAAATAATCTGACCGAATTGGATCTCTCAGCACGATCAGGAATTAAATACACTACTCTGAATAGCTGGATCTGCTGCAAGACTTATCCCGGGCAGCGGAACCTGATAAAACTGTCAGATTCTTTAAACTGCGAGATATCAGAGTTGACAGAAAAAGAGACTTATCAGGACGAGCGAAAAAAGTTTCTGACAATAGGACAGGCATCTATCCTTTATGCCTACAGCAACGACCGCCTCTTTCAGCGAATATGCGATGGGCTTCTGAAATTCCTCAGAGAAAAAAGACTGGCCGCTTATGCGGAGAAATTTATAGAAATACTTGAGAACAGTCCTGATAATACATAAAGAACAGCAGACGAATCAATGATCCGACTGCTGTTCTTTTTATTTTCTGATGGTTATGATGTATCCGTCCACATTATTTCCGGATACGGTATAGTCTCCCTGCGGCTCTTCTATTGTTGATTCCGCCGTAAAGAAGATGTCATATGTACCGTCGTCACAATTGACCGTGAGCGGACTGGCCGCTGAAGTCTCTGCACGCAGATAGTCAATATACTCTTCCAGGCACAGGTCATTGGCAGACATATAGGTCGCATGAGGAATTCCGACATAGCGGAAATGCCACGCTTCATTGCTGATCCCCGTTATTTCGACCTTGTTTTCCGCATATCTGCGGATGAAACCGTACAGATAAGCATTATCGTTCATCCACACGGCATTCTCACTCTCAGAAAATGACCCTTCGCTGCCATCCTCATAGAAGATGCTCATGTCCACTGCAAGACCGGTGTGATGTTCACTGTATCCGGGCGCGGCAACGAAATTCTCGGCATATTCCTGCCCGTTCAGCTCCGCGATCTCATCCCAGACGCTCTGCTGATACTCCAAAGAACGGTAGGCGGAGGCAATACCGGTCTGCTTTGTCCCGACCGCTGCGTCGCAGGCAGCTACAATCTCGTCCAGGGCAGGCATGATTCTGCCGGCTACCTGAAAATCTTCCTTCTCCAACTGATAGTAGAAGCTCTGCGCCTCACGGATAGATGTAAGCTCCATCGTGTTTTCGTTCGCGGCAAAATCATACGGATAGCGGCTGCTGACCAGTATAAGGTCTCCCGCATGCATCTGTTCCTCAGTAAATGTCACCGTCCTTATCTCCGGCTCGGCTTCTGCTGTTGATTTCTCATCTTTGGCATCTTCAAGAACGACCACGTCTCCGGATTGCCGGCCCTGCTTTTCATCATTCTCCCGCGCTTTTTTCCGGTTGACCAAAAGAAGGATGACCAGAAGTATAAAGATCGCCGTGAGCATCAATGCAAGCATTCTGTTTCTCTGTTTTCTTTTTCTGGCGAGTCTGGCTTTCGTCATGCGACGCCTGTTTTTTTCATTGCTTCCCATTGTTGACGGCAGGTAAGCTGCCTTTATCCCTCCATAACTTTTACGTAATAATACCTTGTTCGAGGACCGTCGAATTCGCAGAAATAAATATCCTGCCAGATTCCCAGAATTATTCTTCCGTTCTCAACAATGACCGTCTCGGATGAACCGAGCATAGCACTCTTTATATGAGCAAACGAGTTGCCGTCAGCATGCAGATAGGCATTATCATTTCTCGGAACGAGCCTGTCAAGGGTGTAAAGAAGATCATGCTGAACATCCGGATCCGTATTTTCACTGACTGTGATCGCAGCAGTTGTATGCGGACAGGCAATGACTGCTATACCGTCATAAATTGCGCTCTTTTCAATATCTTCGCGTACCTGGTCCGTAATGGCAATCATCTTTTCATCTGCATCGATCCGAAGTTCGTGCTTAAATACTTTCATGCAGCGCACCTCCTCTTCCAGACACTATATTTCAGCTTTTATCTGCTATCAATCGGTAAAAAACCTTCTCGGAAGCCTGTACTTCAGATCTTTGATAAGGTCATCATCATCAATCTGCATAAAAATCAGACGTTTTTCTTTGGGTAAGACAAATACATACGGTCTTTTGTCCGGATCCAGCGAGGAATAATCTGTCACCGTAAAATCATGCTGAAATGCGTCCAGTTGATGGGAGCCATAGGGGGCGGCGCATTCCACGTCGGCTACCGAGAATGTCTCCAAATGCTTTCTTTTAGACTG
Organism: Lachnospiraceae bacterium; assembly: GCA_003446335.1. Next base: position 8,640 of record DMAZ01000196.1, read on the forward strand.
GGAATAGATCACATCTATGTCAAATTCACCATTAACGTAAGAGTATTCATATTCTACGTTAAAACGGGGGTATATAAAGAAATGCCCCACTACGGCGAGGATGAGCCCCAGATAGAGGAGCGGACCAAAAATAAAAAAACCTCCTAGGGCAAGCAGGATAGTAAGAACGATCAAACCGTACTTTAACATCTGCTC
>DMAZ01000092.1 GCA_003446335.1 Lachnospiraceae bacterium
GATCCATTGCCGTCATAGCAGGCCATAAGATCACGGGACAGATGCGGGATCGCAACGATACCGGAATCTTCCGCTGCGTTTGCTGCCGGTGCATGTGTATTCTGCTTTGAGGGGATCCAGGGAGCCCAGGGACCGCCGTCCATGAAGGTGTACCAACTATTGTTGCAGGTGTGGTAGGCTTTGGGACCTTCCTCCCAGCAGGTCGCAACTGCGCACTTGACGGAAGGATAGGTCTCTTTGATATAGTTTATCAATTCCGCATCCATATAGTAGGAACCGGTCGATTCCGGATAGAACCCGAATGCATCATGGAATTTTTCGAAGACGTCGTTTACGATCGCTTTCTTATCTTCCATGGAGAACATCCATATGCAGAAATCTTTTGTCTTATACTTTTCGCGGAACTGCTCACAGGGAAGACCGAGAAGGGAAAGCGCGATCTCGTCGCCATATTTCTCATGGTCTTCTTTTGCGATCTGTACTGCTTCCGCATTGAAAAGGGAGGCGTATGTCATCTGGATCGTGACCTTTAATCCGTTCACATGGGCCAGATGCTGCTGTGTCTTAAAAATATCAAGGGATTCGGTCAGCAGCTTTTTATCACCGATATCCTCTTTTTTCCCGTGACCGGTCACGGTCGCGGAGTATTCGGGTACCATCTCGGGACGATGGATGATGTTTACAATAAAATCGCTCATATTCTTTCTGCCTCTTATGAAAAACTACTCTTTAACTTCCGCTTTCGATTCAGATGCCTTTGAAGGTAAAGTGAAGGTCAAGCGGCTTTGTATTATCGATCATATATTCAGGATGGGTCCTCGCGCCCCAGGTGTCATCCCCTCCGATGCCCATCTGAGCAAGTCCCGCGCGTACATAGGTATGAAGTACGGGCGGCAGCTCGTTCGGATGGAAAGCGTTATCGATCTCATGCGGTGTCCATGGGGAGACATTGAGACTGAGCCGGTCTCCTTCGATGCGGAGTCCCCGTCCCAGTGCGTCTGTGATTTCTGCCCAGCGCACATCTGTATGATTTCCGCTTTCCTGGGGCACCAGATACTTTGCTACCGTATCAGCTACTTTCGACCTGTATACGCCAAGCTTCGCATGGTCACGGTCAGCATAAGTCTCAGCGGGACCCCGGCCATACCAGGTAAGACGGTCAAAGTCTGCATCGATCGTGAACAGGACGCTGTATTCCGGAAGTTCTCCTACTTTGTCCGAGGCATCCATATGCAGGTCTACATCGACGGCGCCGTCGCTGTGGACCTTATAGGAAAGCAGACAGTCCATAGCCGGTTTTGTCGGCAGATGGTAGGTGTAAGTGACCTTTACCTGCTCTTCGTCAAATACCTGATCGGTTCCCCAGCGTCCGTGGTGTACCTTGTGAGAAACATACATGCTTGCGACTTTCCAGTCACCGGCCCTGAAAGGCAGCATGCAGGCATTGTCATTTTCAGTCATCGGCCGCCAGAAATTCGGCTTTGGTATACGGTCAAGCATTTCACGCCCGCCGTAGCAGTAAGAGACGAGTCCGCCTGCAAGGTTAGAGAAGAGGATTTCAAAATCGTCTCCCCTTACACCGATGTTATCCCAGCCTTTCGTTATCTCCATGTGATACTTTTTGTGCTCAGCGGGGATGTATTTTCCAAGTGTGGTCTGACCATATGCGACTTCGTGTCCGGCATTTGCCCAGAGAGTATCTTCCTTCAGTTCGAAAGAGACCGTCAGGACATATTCGCCGCCTTCGTCGGGAATTTCCACAGGAAGCGGCATCCTGCATTCGGACAACGGTTCGACGTCCATACGCCCTGTCTTAAGGGCAATCAGTTTCCCTTCTTTTTCAATGCGGACAACACAATTATATTCATTGGTGTTCGTGAAGAGGTTATTATTCCGGATGATCACATCCTTACCGTCGAAAGTGACTTTGATTGCCTGATAATTGAACTTTACTTCCTGCATTTTCGGGGACGGATCACGGTCAAGGCCATAGACAATACCGTTTCCGGAGAAACTGCCGTCGTGGGGGCGGTCACCGAAATCGCCGCCATAACCGAGAAATTCATTTCCGAACCGGTCCTTTTTGAGGATCGCCTGATCAATGTAATCCCAGATAAAGCCACCCTGGAAGAGCGGTTCTGTCTCCGTGAGGTCGGTGTACTTGTGCATTGCTCCGCAGGAGTTCCCCATCGCATGTGTATATTCACAGTTAATGTATGGCTTATCTCTCTTTTCACTGAGGAACTGAATAATGTCACAGACCGGAGCATACATTGTGCTCTCTACATCGGACGTATTCGGATATCTTCGATCCCATGATATTCCTTCATAGTGGATCAGTCTGCCGGGATCCCATGACCTGAAGGCTTCATGCATTTTATACAGATCTTCTCCGCCGTATGACTCATTTCCGCAGGACCAGATCAGGATCGATGGATGGTTTTTGTCCCTCTCGTACATGGACTTTGCGCGGTCTATCAGCATCTCTACATATTCCGGACGATTTCCCGGAAGGGCAAATTCCAGAGGCTCAAGCCCTCGAAGCACCGCATTGAATACACCATGGCACTCCAGATTGGTCTCGTCGATCATATAGAGGCCGTATTCGTCGCAGAGTCTGTAGAGCTCGGTGCGATTCGGATAATGACTTGTACGGATCGCGTTGATATTGTTCTGCTTCATTGTCCGGACATCTGTCACCATGTCTTCATAACGGATGACACGCCCGCTTCTTGAGGAGAACTCATGGCGGTTCACCCCCCTGAATACGATGCGCTTTCCGTTCAGGCACATGATATTATTGATCAGTTCAAATCTTCGGAAGCCTGTTTTTTCGCAGATATATTCGGAGAGCTCACCGCTTTTTTTATATACTTTGATTTCAAGATCGTACAGGTTCGGTGCTTCGGCGCTCCATTTCTTCGGATTTCTGACCGGAAGAATTACTTCTGTCTTTCCTGAAATGAGTGTTGTTTCCTTTTCGGCGACGATCGTGTCTCCGTCATAGAGCGTCAGTTTGGCGCTGCCTTCTGCCGTACAGGTAAGATCTGTAACGAGATCCGCATTCTTATAGTTGTCATCGAGAAGGGTACGGATCTTCAGATCCTGTACATGGACATCCGGGATCGTGTAGAGATATACATCTCTGAAAAGTCCGGAGAAACGGAAAAAGTCCTGATCTTCGCACCAGCTGCCTGCCGTGAATCGGAAAACCTGTACAGCAAGTTTGTTCTCACCCTCTGTATTTACGAACTCAGTGAGATCGAATTCAGAAGGCGTAAAGCTGTCCTCGGAATATCCGATGTAATGACCGTTCAGCCAGACAGCAAGTCCGCTTTCAGCTCCCTGAAAGGAGATGAAAACCTTGCGTCCCTTCATAAAATCGGGCAGCTCAAAGTATTTGACATAACTGGCCACCGGATTGAACCGCTCGGGAATCTGCCCCGGAACGATTGCTTCGGATCCGTCCCACGGATACTGTACATTGACATACTGAGGATGACCATATCCTTCCATCTGTATGTGGGCGGGAACGCGGATGACATCCCATTTTCTGGTATCGAAATCCGTTGATTCAAACCCTTTCGGCGCGAGATCGTAGTTTTTGGCAAATGCGAACTTCCAGATGCCGTTCAGAGAGTATTTAAAATCGGATACTCCTTCTGAAGCGGCATTTTCCGTACTGTAATATTCGTGGTCGGAGTGAGCGGCAAGCCTGTTCTCCATAAAAATTTCAGGATTCTTAACGATGGTTATGTCAAATGTTTTCATAATAAACTCCTCTTTTTTACCATAATTTCTCGATTTTGGGTAAAAAAACAGCGGGGGTATCGTATGCCGTACGTGTTTTCGGGTCCTATGAGGCTGTCTTTCCCCCCGCTTTCCGGGGAGACGCCTCAGGTCTTCAAGTCACATGTGTACGGCACACGCCCCCGGTGGTTCGAAATAATTTTTTATTTAACTGCGCCCGTGATACCTTCGGTGAACTGTTTCTGCAGAACGAAGAAGATAATCATTGTCGGTATGGAACAGAAGAGTACGCCGAGCATCAGAACACCGTAGTCAACGGTGTATCCTGCTGCCAGATTGGCGATCAGCATCGGCATTGTCTGTGCCTTCTTATCTGTCATGATGACTCTCGGCCACAGATAGGAATTCCACGCGTTCATGAAAGTGATAACGGCTGCGGCAGCATATGTCGCTTTCATGACCGGAAGATACATCTGGAAGAAGATCTGGACTTCGGAGAGTCCGTCGATACGTGCTGCTTCCATGATGTCGATCGGGAAGTTCCTGGAGTTCTGACGGAACATCATGATGAGGAATGGTGTCGAGATACCCGGGAGCATGAAGCCCCATACGGTATTCAGAAAACCGAGCTTGGACATCATCTTGAAGAGCGGGATCATTGTCGCAACGCCCGGAACCATCATTGCGAGAAGCAGGATCGAGAAAAGAAGATCCTTCTTCTTATCATGATAAAGTTCGAATCCGAAACCGGCAAGGGAGCAGATGAACAGAGCGAGGATCGTCTGAACAGCTGCGTAGATGAAAGAGTTCTTCATGGCTCCGCCAAGATCCTGCAGCTGATTCAGTCTTGCCCAGTTCTCCATCAGATAATTTCCGAATACAATCTTGCCCCGGGCCACGTCAACGCTCTTGTTCGTTGCGGCTGTAATCATCCAGTACAGCGGAAATACCGAAAGGAAAGATACGATAGTAAGGAAGATATAGGAAGGGATAAGCCTTCTCTGGATCATGGAACGATTCTTATACTCAGTCACGTGTATCACCTACTTTCAGGTTAATGATTGCAAGGATCGCAACCAGGATAAATACGAAGAACGACATGGCTGAAGCGTAGCCGAAGTTCGCGACACCCTGTCCGAAAGAGTTGTTGTAAATGTAGTGGGACATGGTGATCGTCGAGTTCGCCGGGCCGCCGGACGTCAGGTTGACGGATTCATCGAAGAGCTGCAGTGTTCCGTTAATGGACATGATGAATGTCATGATGATCGTCGGGCGAAGAAGCGGGACCGTGATATGCCAGAAAGTTTTCCAGCCGTTCGCACCATCGATCT
>DMAZ01000235.1 GCA_003446335.1 Lachnospiraceae bacterium
CCTTCATTTTCTGTCAGATACTCCAGCACTTTCTTTAATGCTTCCGTCGCAAGGCCGCGTCCCTGCCAGCCGGCCGCCACACTGAACCCCACCTCGATCCGGTCATTCTGAAAGTCATAGGCCCCGATCGTTCCGATCAGAACATCATCGACATCCATCACCCACGAATAACTGCGCTCGTCACCATAGCTGTCGATAAATCTGCGCACGGTTTCCTGTGCCATATCCAAAGTCTCGTAGGGATTCCATCCGGAATACCTGCTCATTGCAGGATCAGATCCGAATTTTTGATACAGGACATCCGCGTCTTCAGGGCAGTATCTTCTGAGGACCATACGGTCCGTACATAATTCAGCTGTTCCATGCACTTCGATTTCTTCTATGGAATCGATCTGAGAGTGGTAAATGAGAAAATCTTCAATGAATATACCATCTTCATCTCCGCCATATTCATGCATTAAAAACTCGTAATTGCCATAACTCGCAAGGCCCGTAAAAGTACCTCCGTATATGTCCGCGACACGGACATGTTTTTTCTCATATTTTGCTAAATCCATGGTCAGTCTCCGCTCAGAAGTTTTCATATATAGCGGCGTTAAGCCTTCGTTCGACAGCACCACCGCAGCTTACTTATTCGGTCGATACTCAGCCTTCGTCACACCAAGAATAAATCTGCAGATATCTCTGAAAACAGGAAGTATGAGAAGCAGGCCGAACACTTTACCCTTCCCGAAAACTCCTGCCAGCTTAAAGCCCTCCAGAATACTGAAGAAAAGTGACACAGCTACTAAAACATAATAAATCACAGCAGGCAGTCCGGCCAGATTATTGATAACACCGGCCACAATGCAGAGATCAGCGATGATTCCAAACCATCCGTTCCAACAAAGAGAAAATTCCCTGTAGGTGTTAAGGAACGGAATCAGACTGTTCCAGCCCGGTTTTCCCGCTTTTCGGAACATACGCCATCTGCCGATCAAAGAAAGCAGGCCGCCCAGCACGATCCATAGTAAAAAATACAAACTGTAGTCAACTGCTTTTTCGGTTTCAAGAGGCTTTCCGTCGTAATCCGGAGAAAGAAAAAGGTCGACCTTCTCCTCAAAATCTTCCTGACTGACAAATGCTCCTATTTTAACTAAGCCGACATTGCCGTTACGATCAACAAATACAGTGGTCGGATATGCTTCCAGTTCAATAAATCCAAGCGCATCACCCGCCAGTCCCATCGGGAATGAGAGTTCGTGGCTTTTCTTATACTCGTCGATCATTTCCATCGTATCATCCGGGTCTCCGGAAACTGCGATGATCTCCATCTGCTCTTTTTTCGTTTCCCGGACTTTTTCCATCTCAGGGAATTCTATCTCACACGGACCGCACCAGCTGGCAAAAATATTGAGTACGACCAGCTCCTTCTCCTCTAGGACCTCAGAGAGTGTCGCGGTCGATCCGTCTGTCAGTGACACAGTGAAATCCGGCATCGCCTGACCGGGTTCAAGGCCGGCGACCGCATCAGCATACACAGGACTGCTCAGGATTGCGGTCAGCACCACTGCCAGAAGCATACCTATCAGTTTTTTCATGATTTTTCATTCCTTTTAATTTATTGTAGTCATTATCTTTTCACGAGACTTGTCGTTTCAGGGTAACTGTCATCTGACCGGGCTCTGCCGGCGCCTTATATTCTGTGTCATCTGCCGCAAAGCCTTCCGGTACTTTGAGCACGTGAACAGTGTAGGCACCCGCCTCCTTTTCAAATGCCGCAAGTCCCTTCTCATCCGTGGTACCCAACAGGCACTCGGTATCCGAACAGAACTGTATCGTAACGCCGGTAACAGGTCCTCCGGCTTCGTCTGTTACAAGGACCTCATAAGATGTTTTTTTACTGCCGCAGCCTGCCGATACACAAAAAACCAACATCATCACCAGACATACTGCCGTCACTTTTTTTATTCTCTCCATATCTTTTATCCTTTTATTCATGATGACCGATAAACCTCTCATATCAGTCATTTCCTTGAGATGCCTGTTCATATAGTGCTTCCAGTACCTCCGGGGTCACGGAACCCTTTTGATTATAAATTACTGTTCCATTCCGGTCCAGAACAATAGTCTGCGGCAAAGTCGATGAACCGTTGACAAGGCCCCACAGCAGGTCATCTTCCGTGTCGACGGCAAAGTGTATATCCCAGCCCTTATCCGTCAGAAATTCTTCCGGATCGTCTGTAACAATGGAGGAATGCACAGCCAGCATAGCTATATCGTCTTCATGCTGTCGATAAAGAGCATTAAAATAAGGCAGCTCCCGTACACATGGGGTGCAGTATGTCGCCCATAGATTAATGAAAACAACTTTGCCCCGGTTCTCATTAAGATGAAACTCCGTACCGTCGAGACAGGTCACTGTAAAGTCCTCAAGTTCCATCCCCGGCTCAAAGCCGACTGCGTTCACGTCTATTGTATGTGCAATGCCGGTTCCGGTTTTCGCCCGGGCAGCCGGGTCAAGAAAATTGAACCATACAAGCACTGTGAGCAAGGCTGTAATTGCTGTGGTCCAGGCAATTTTCCCCTGTTTTTTATGTTTTTGCTCCACATCCCCTGCGAGTGTCCCCGACGGTGATATAAGTACAGCACGACCTGCCTTCAGGGAGATTGCCTTTTCGGCGCATCTGTCCATGCACTTTGCGCAGTGTATACACTCATGATCGCCAACATGCCGCACATCCATTCCACAGTTTCTTACACAGGCGCCACAGCCATTGCAGCGATCCTGATCAACCTGTACGCCTACCAGGCAGAAACGGTTAAAAAGACCGTAAATTGCCCCAAGCGGACAGAAAAAACGACAGAAGCTGCGGTAGCAGAAAATACATGCGAGACCAATCATCAGCATGATAACAAATTTCCGTGTAAAGACTAACCCCAGCATGCCGAAAAGATCTGCATGATCAGGATGGGCCAGCAGGCTTATCGCGCCTTCAAGGGTACCGGCGGGGCAGATGTATTTGCAGAAACCCGGTATAGGTATGTCGTGCGCAAGACCGTACCAGAGCGGAATTACAGCGACGAATACCAGAAGCAGAATATATTTGAACCGGGACAGTACTCTTGTCATCCGACTTTTTCTGATTTTATAAGTGGGTATTTTAATCAATAATTCCTGAATAAGCCCCATCGGACATAGCCACCCGCAGATCGTACGTCCCAGCGTTACACCGAAAAGCAGAAGTATCCCCATCACATACCATCCTGGGCGGTGAGCGGAAGAAGCCAGCGCATTCTGAAGGGAACCGAGAGGACAGGCACCTGTTGCACCGGGACAGGAATAGCAGTTAAGACCGGGAGCACAGAGGTATTTAGCCCTGCCCTCGTATATTTCTCCGTCAATAAACCCTTTCAGATAAGCATTGTGAAGGAGTCCGCTATAAAGTTGAATAAGTCTTCTGGTCGAGGGATGAAGATTCTTCCGTCCTGTCTTTTTTGTTCTATCCAAGGCCAACACACTCCGTACAGATCTTTACCGCTTTGCCAAAGACATCCCGGGCGCTCCCGTTGTATACGCCAAGAATGATCATCAGAACCGCGAGGGCAAACAGCGCGATGCGCATCTTCCCCGGGTCCCGAATGAAGGCATTCCGCCAGATTCTTTGATCCTTCATTAACCCCTCACTCTTCACCGGCTTATCGACATTCTCATCGCGTATTCCTTTTATGAGTCCGTAAACTGTCAGGACCGCTCCTATTCCCGCCGGAGGAATGACCGAACCAATTGCCGAAGCTACATTCTCACGGGTATAGATCCAGCTCAAAGGGTCGACAATCCTCCCGGCTGCTCCTTCCCGGTAAATCCTTACTGCACAGACTGCAAGAAGCACAGGAACCAAGATGCATAGTGCGGACTGAATGATCAAAAACACTTTTTTCTTATTCAAGTTACGCTCCTTTCTCCCCACACAGTATTCAGGACGTGCCCAATACTCTCATGAAATACGAGATTCCTGAGACACTTTTATGCGTTACTCAGTTCTTCCGGTCTTTCTATATGGCAGTAGGCTTCCCATGCCCTTCTGTATTCGTCGGCAAAAATCTCCCGCAGGGAAGCTGGCTTCAGGACCTGAGCGTGTTCCCCGAATCTGTAAAAATAGAGAAGGATCTGATAAGCAGAGCATTCAAAATGGTAATATCCTTCCTCATCGATGAAGGACGCGTTCGGTTTCATATATTGAATCTGCCGATACATCTGTTTTCCCTTTTCCGTCAGCTTCACGATGCATTCTTCACGTTCTCCCACCAGAAACTGTACGCCGTCGCGGGCTATCTTATCTTCAATCTCTTTCTTTTCAGCTTTAGAGAGCCTTCCTGAGCGGGTACCGGCAGCAGAAAGTATCCGCATATTCTGTATACGGGAAACACGAAAGGACGCAATCCTCTCTTCTGACTTGAGGCCGCCCTTTGTCACAGACCTGCCGATAATATAATGGAACAGTCCGGCATCATTGGGAAGCACTCCGTATACACGTATATCCCATTCAGCTTTTTCTCCTTTTGCGTTCTGCATTGTAATCCGCAGCAACTGCCCCGATGCCTCAGCTGCCTTCGTCAACGTGATCAACTCCTGAAAATAAAAAGCCTCCCGGACGAACAACGTGTGGGACGCATATTCCTCTATCAGAGCTTTCATGTACCTGGAAGGCTTATCATCATAATATTCCGCATCCGCCCAGGCAGGGTCATAAAAATAATCTCTGTTCCGGTTGTTCAGGCGGAATGTGAGCGAATTCCCTTTTGGATATGCTTTTGATCTACGAATTATCTCGCTCTGAAACGGATCCAGCAGATTCTGCGTGACAGCATCCAGTATTTCCTGTGATACCTTTTTACTGTCGATCCGCATCTTCTCCAGCTGAATGAGCAGCATCTGCCGCTGTCTCTTTATTGTCTCCGTGACGGAGGCCTGTGCCTGCGGAGCATATCGATAGAGAAGCTCGTTGATAAACCCGCTTTTTGACAGGTTCGGTGCAAACTGGTTCCAGTCATTGTTCAGCACATCCTGTGCGTGCTGGGAGAGATTGATTCGCTGTTTCTGTTCGGTATTGAGTTCTGCTGTCATTTTCCGCCTCCCCGGGAGATCCATCACTGTCCTTCATCGTGCAATACCCTTTTCCACTTTATTAAATCTTACCATAACAGGAACTAAAAAATAGTCAATTTAGAGAAAATTTACAATCATACAGGAACAAATTAATATTTTGACTGTTCATTTTTATTATCCCTGATAAAGGGTATACTCCATAGCAGAACAGGAATCTGCTCCCTTTTGATTCCTGAAAGGATGCTCTTTGACAATTGCATACAGAAAGAATTATATGTTCAAAAGTTACGATCACGGTTCACCCGGAACAAATGCAATGCATAAGTGTTTAAAGAAGAGCTTCAGGACCTTATCTGCGAAAGCCCGCAGATGCTTATAATCGACAGCCTCCTGAGGGAGGAAACATATGCCGCTCATCCGTTTCCCTGACAGGATGCAGGGACTGCCTAAAGACGACAGCCCGTAACGGCATATGGAGTACCCCTCATCCGCCTGCTTTTTGCGCGGCGGACAGGGCTTGGAGGCAGGGCAGGCGCGGCCGAAGACACGGCCTGTCCAACGTATTTCATGAACGGTAAATCATGAACGTCGATCATGGACGATAACAGACGAAAGGGATTACTTAAATCCCTATATACCAGACATGATCACCGCAAAGAATCTGCGGCACAGATCCTTTGCGGATGCTGACAGGGAACAGGTGCTGACATAATATTCAGGATAATTCTATGGGCAGACGGTTCTGCGCCGCCTTAATCAGATGACATACTTCTATAATTTCATGCAAAACGGGGCGCGGATAGTTGTCATCAGATAGTCTGCCCATTTTAAAACCGGAAGGACTATCTTTTACCTTGTATTTAAGAAAGGATCATTCAACAATTTAAAATGGAGCTTACTTATCGCAGGCTTCTCTTTTGCACGATGCACATGCTCACCTGCCGAAAAGGCGATCCGCGGCAAATCACCGACGAAAAACTTTTGAAAGCCCTGACCGTTAACGAAAATCTTCACTCACTGGGCTTCACTCTGCGGCCGGAGGATATCGGACTGCTTGCAGCGAGCGATTCTCTATATAGATTCTATTCGGAGGTGAAGGAACTTGTTCCTGAAATGAAAGCGAAACCGATGTATCCGAACTTTCCGGACCAGGTGATGGAAATCGACGAAGCACAGTTCCGGCTCCATCAAATGATACACTATTTTTCCACTTACGAACTCGAATGGCTTACAGGAAAGTCAATCAGCAGAGGCTGGCTTCCGGACATGGAATCGACCCCAAAAACGGAAAGGGACGACCGACTTCTTTCGTACACAGTCCTGGAACTGGCTGAAGAAGATGATAGCTACAGTCTATGCCTCATGCGCATTCTCAACCGCCGTGAGCGCCTGACAATTTCTGAGAAAGAGCTTGTGATGCTGTCTCTTCCGCATGCTTCGGAGGAGACGTTTAACGGTATTCGAATAGCGTTCAAAGAGAACCTGGATCTTCTTTTTCCGGAAATTTTTGAAAAGATGTCCGGAAAAGATTCTGTCCGGATCTTAAGGCACCTCTGCCAGCATACCGGCGATGTTTTAAATAACGCAGCCATCCTGCTTAAAAAGCACAAGTACCACTTCCGCACGAGCCAGAAGCGCACAATTGTGAAACTACTGGAGAGCTATCCCGCAGAGAATCTGCGTGAGAACCTGATGCTCTCCAACACGAAGAGAGAACGGAATCTTGTGATCCTGAGGCATCTCGACTTCAACATATACGCACGAAACACAGCCCACAAAAAAGCAGTGGCAGATCTTCGAAACAGAAACATCATTTCCTGGGAGGGCACGGCAAAACGCATGCTTGCTGGACACGAGGAAGGTGCACTTGCCTATACGGCAAAGCGGCCCGGCGCCATGCTCCGCATGCTGAAATGGATTCTCTCCCTGGGATACGATGAGGAAGAAATCGTAAACCTTCTCATCACGCATGCGCAGCAGTTCAGCACTCAAATGCTGGTAAAGCTTTTGAGCAGCGTTCGGGTCGAAAGTGAAGAAACCATTCGGCAGGAAAGGGAGAAGGAAATACAGGCTATCAGATCCCGGTACGAATACGAGCGTTTCCACATGCGCGAGCGGTTTTTCGCTGAGCAAAAACGCAAAAGGCAAATCGACGAGTTTATGTTGGCATACTTTGGAGTTGAATATGAACGCCGCAGGCATGAATGTGAAGTAGAACGACATAATCAGGCGTTAGCTGCAAGCCTGTGGGAACTCTCGGAGGCAGGGATTGCTAAAAAATACCGGGAGGAAATCAACGAATGCACCCGAAATCTGGAAAGTCATGCCGAAATCCTGATTCAGGGACAAAAGCAGAAAATTCATGCCCTTGAAAACAGCATTCAAAAATGTGAAGAGAGAATTCATTTTCTGAAAAACACAGTTCGGGCCTATAAAGACAGCCATGAGGGAGCTGCCCGCTGCGCAGAATACGCAGAATGCAGGATCCTTACCCTGGAAGCTGATGTAATCCGGATGAAAAACCGTTTGGCAGACCTGAAGGCAGAAGTCCACGCTCTGAAGAACTCTGTATTTCATGAATTCCATCTGGAGAAAAAAGAGGCACACATTCAGCAGAGGTATGACCGTATCCGGGAAGAAGCCGGTCCCAAAATTTCTGCTCTGAAAAAAGCACATGAGAAAGAAATCGAAAAGCTTGATAACGACTTTTCAAAAAGATTAGCGGAAGTTGAGCAGGAGGTTGA
>DMAZ01000085.1 GCA_003446335.1 Lachnospiraceae bacterium
TTTCTTCCCTCACGGGCAGCTCTCTCAGATACTTCAAATGTGCCAAAACCTACAAGCTGTACCTTACCGCCTTTTTTAAGTTCCTGGGATACAACATCGACAAATGCCTTTACCGCACCCTCAGCATCTTTCTTGGTAAGACCGGTCTCCTTCGCAATAGCTGCAATCAAATCAGTCTTATTCATCTTAGTCCTCCTTAATGCTTCCTAAAATCAAAGTCATGCTCTCAGCCAGAGTCAACTCACTTTCCTTTATATATCTTTTGGACCTGCTTGTCAAGAAAATGCGTCTATTTCGACCAAAAGCAAGCATTTTTAATCTTTTCTCACCAACTTAAGCGATGAAGTTCCCCTCTTGTCTCGAGTCCCGAAAAACGGTTCTGACGCAGCAGTTCATACAATATGACGGATACGGAGTTTGCCAGATTGAGGGATCTCTCTCCCGGCAGCATGGGGATCCGGATACATCGCTCCTCGTTCTCTTTCAATATTTCCTCAGGAATTCCGGCGCTCTCTTTTCCGAACATAATAAAGTCATCTGCTCCAAACTGCACATCCGCATATGTCTGTCTGGCTTTCGTGGTGGCATACCAGACCGCTTTTCCGGGATTTCTTTCGACAAAATCCTCATAATTCATATATCTTTCCACCGAGAGTCTTGACCAGTAATCCATACCGGCGCGTTTCAGGGCTTTCTGTGTCAGCTGAAATCCCAATGGGTCGATCAGATGAAGAGAAGATCCCGTGGCTACACAGGTCCTTCCGATATTCCCGGTATTGGCCGGTATTTCCGGTTCCAGTAAAACAATTCCCGCCATCTTCACGCAAATCGCACTCACATGAAGTGCTCAGTCCTTTCTCTTTTCTATCGGGATCCTTCTCCCGGGTCACTGTGATATTTCCGTGCAAATGAAAGCAGCCACTCCCTCTCGTTTTTCTCCGGCTCGTCAATCACCTCGGAAAGAGCGGCATTCAATATCTCACCTACTTCCCTGCCGGAGATTCCCATAGCCAGGAGATCATGTCCGTTTATTCTGAGATCTTTCACAGCAAGGCACTGGCCTGCCCTCAGGATTTCTTCATACAGGCAGGCAACATCCGAAATACGTCTCAGATCCTCATCTCTTTTATACAGGCTTTTTCCCTGATCATCTGCCCATTGAAGCTGCAGAAATGCAGGGAACAGCTCTCTGCCGATCTTATAGACAGCTCTGCGGACTTCGCGGGGATCGGCAGACGGTCTGAGGCCATGAAAATATACCAGACGAACTACTTTTTCCTCGGTATTATGATCGAACCTGAACCGTCTCATGATATCCCTTGCAATCTCCGCTCCTTTTCTTTCATGCCCCGAAAAATGGTCTCTTCCGAGGCTGTCATGAAAGCGCACAGGCGGTTTCCCGATATCATGCAGAAGAGCAGCAAGCCGGAGCACTCTGTCAGAAGGAATAGAGCTCAGCACGAGCAGGGTATGTTCTCCGACATTATACCAATGATGAGGATCCTCCTGAGGCGTTTCCATACATCGGTCAAATTCAGGCATAATAACAGCAGTTATCCCCAACTGATACAGTTCCCCCCATTTCTCCGGATGAGGGGATTCAAGCAGTTTAGTCATCTCCGCCTGAATACGTTCCGCGCTGACCTTTCGAAGGGCATCTGCATGAGAGGCGATGGAATACCAGGTATTCTCCTCAATATCAAAACCAAGCTGCGCGGAGAACCTGACCGCTCTCAGGACCCTTAGGGGATCTTCCCGGAAGCGCTCATCAGCCTTTCCCACACATCGAACGACTTTTCTCTGAAGGTCCGCCATCCCCCCGTGAAGATCGATCAGGCCGCTGCGGTCATTATATGCCATCGCATTTATTGTAAAATCCCGTCTGCACAGGTCATCAGAAAGTCCGGAAGTATTTGCGGTCAGGGATGGCCGGCACCCGGCCGTATGCTGTCCGTCACTCCTGTAGGTCGTCAGCTCATACTGATCATCACCGATCAGAACGGTGACAGTACCGTGTTTCAGACCGGTGTCTACCGTCCTTCTGAATATGGATTTGATCTGTTCGGGTCTGGCGGAGGTCGTAATATCCCAGTCCATGGGATTTCTTGCGAGGATGAAATCTCTTACGCAGCCTCCTACAATATAAGCCTCAAAGCCCCGTTCCTCCAGCACATCAATTATGAATTTTACTTTTTCAGGCAGTCTGATCTTCACTTCCAAGTCTCCCTTATAATATGTGCACTCGTGAGGGCATGTCCTTCCCTTTTCAACCTTATGCACAACAGGCTGCCGCATGAACTGCAGCAGCCTGTTACGCTTATTTTATGTCTCACGCCTGAGACAAGTTCCATTTTGCGTATTCATCGAGAACTTACGCCGCGGGAATTATGCATCAGGAATTAATATGCCTTTCCCCAGTAGACAAGCCTGCGGGCTTTCCTGCCGCAGCAGATGCAGGCAGCCTCTTCCGGCGCATCTCCCTCACTGCCGAAAGGCATACAGCGTGATGTGCAGGTAGTATCTGCCTTGATCTTGTTCTCACATTCCTCATCTCCGCACCAGTAAGCCTTGATAAAACCGGGTTGCTCTTCGGCGATCTTCCTGAACTCATCGTATGTAGATGCCTCATACGTGTGGGCTATGCGGAAAGCAAGCGCCCTCTCATACATATCCTTCTGGATCGTTTCAAGCAGTTTTGCTGATTCCGCAGCCACATCCTCGATTTTGACCTGGATCTTCTCTCTTGTATCACGGCGGACGAGCACACACTCACCGCGCTCGATATCTTTCGGCCCGATCTCAATGCGCATCGGGAATCCGCGCATTTCCTGATCCGCGAACTTCCAGCC
>DMAZ01000197.1 GCA_003446335.1 Lachnospiraceae bacterium
AGAGAGCTGCCCGTGAGGGAAGAAATCCTCAGACAGGTGATGCCATGGAAATTCAGGCATCCAGGACCCCGAAATTCAAAGCCGGAAAGGCATTGAAGAACCTTGTTAACGACAGAAAATAAAACCGGAAAAGTTGGGGTTGCTGCTCATGGCAGCAGCCTTTTTCTTTACCCGAAGGGAGAAGGTATGAGATTAGATAAATTTTTAAAAGTATCCCGTCTGATCAAGCGCAGAACAGTTGCCAATGAAGCATGTGATGCCGGCAGAGTCTCTGTGAACGGAAAAATAGCCAAGGCTTCTCAGGATGTGAAAGTGGGCGATACGATCGAGATCCGTTTCGGAGAGAAGGAAGTAAAAGTCGAAGTTGCGGCTATCATGGACACGACGAAAAAAGAAAATGCCGCTGATATGTACAGGTATGTCTGAGGCTGTCCCTGCCGGAAGGCTTTACTTTCTTTTATATTCGGTGTAAAATGAACAAAATAAGCGGGCTGTCAGGAAGGAAGATGGTCTGCGGTACTATAAGCGGGGAGTTAATATGGGGAGAACAAAGACCGGCGGTGTTTCTTCGGGGAGAAAGGCGAACCGTGCGGCAATGAGGATAATTGCCGTCATTGTATGTATTCTTTTCGCGGTGCTTCTGTTTCAGGAAATCAATCTCAGGCAGCGGATCCGTTATAATGACGAGATCCGGGAGAACCTGACGGAGGAGATGCGTGAAGAAAATGCCAGGAAAGACAAAATTCTGGCTCAGAAGGAATATATGGAGACGGATGATTATGTCAGAGAAATCGCAAGGGACTATCTGGGACTTGTCGACGAGAATGATATCATCCTGAAAAAGAAAGGTGAGCCGTGACGCAGTGGCAGCTGTGGTCAGGGCTTTTCTTATTGAATAGGTGCTTAGATGGAAGATCTGTTTTTTGAAAAAGTAAAGAAAGCAATCAACGATCATGGATTGATTTCCGAAGATGACCGGTTGGTGGTCGGTGTTTCGGGAGGAGCGGACTCTGTATGTCTGTTCCACATTCTCCGGCTTTTCGGGAGCTGCTGCCCATTGACTATGCATGTCCTGCATGTTCACCATTCTATTCGCGGCAGTGAAGCGGACAGGGATGCGGAATTTGTACATTCTCTGTGCGAAAATTACGAAGTTCCGTTTACTTTGGTCAGATATGATGTTCCGGCTTTTGCTTCTGTTCATGGTATGACGGTCGAGGAGGCCGGTCGGATCCTTCGCAGAGAAGCATTTGAAAGAAAAGCAGCAGAAACAGGCAGCGGCACTATCGTACTTGCCCATCATATGAATGATGTTGCGGAGACTGTCCTGTTCAATCTGTCGCGGGGAAGCGGAGTCGCCGGACTGGCCTCGCTCCGCTATAAGAGGGGCGCATACATAAGACCTCTTCTTGGCGTCTCCAGGGAAGAAATCACGGAGTGGCTTGAAAAGAAGGGATTTTCATATTGTAATGATTCTACAAATGAAGACTGTACCTACTCCAGGAACTTTATCCGGAACAGAATACTGCCGGATTTAACGGCAAATGTGAACAGCCGGAGCGCTGCCCATATTTTTGAGCTTTCCGAGGAGGCCTGTCAGGTCGAGAGCTGGCTTGCGGAGTGTGCGGAGAAGTGTCTGGAACTGTATGCCCGGGAGGAAAAAGATAGAGTTGTTCTCAATAAAGGGATGTTCCGTATGGAGAGGGAGCCTGTATTCAGGAGAGCCGTAAAAATGGCGATCGGAAAACTGTCAGGAACCATGAAGGACATAGAGCGTGTTCACATTAACATGATATGCGCCCTTTGCGATAAAGAAAACGGCAAGCGGGCAGATCTTCCTTATGGTCTGGTCGCGGAATCCGTATATGGTGACATTGTAATCAGAAAAAAAGCGGACGGAAAGAAAAACTCAGGAGTAGAGACAGCAGAGGAATTCCGGCTGGAGCCGGGTCATGTCATCGGACTTGGAAATATGCAGTTTCTCAGCTTTCTGGAGGATGCCGGCAGTGCCGTCATCCGAAGCGGAAAAACTGAAAATGTATATACGAAAAAGTTTGATTATGATAAAATAAGTGGTATTCTTGTAATTCGGTACCGAAGACCGGGCGACTATCTGGTCATTCATCCGGATGGCCGGAGAAAAAGTCTGTCTGATCTGTTCACAGACAGGAAAATACCGAGAGAGGAGCGGGACAGGATCCCGCTGCTTGCCTGTGGTCAGGAAGTGATCTGGGCTGTGGGACTTCGGAGCGGGGAATCATGCCGCATCGATTCAGATACCGAAAGGATTTTAACAGTTAAAGTGCAATTACATTTGGAGGGATCCGATGACAGACAAAATTGATATCATGATTTCTGAAGAGCAGATAGAGGAAAGAGTGCGGGAACTGGGCGCTGAAATAAGCAGAGACTATGAAGGCAGGACAGTGCATATGATCTGTGTCCTGAAGGGTGGTGTTTATTTTATGACGGCCTTGTCCAAGCGCATCTCAGAGAATGTACCTGTTTCCATGGACTTTATGTCTGTATCCAGTTACGGAGATGATATCAAATCATCCGGTGTCGTTCGAATTGTGAAAGACCTTGATGAACCGCTCGAGGGGAAAGATGTGCTCATCGTGGAGGATATTATTGACTCCGGCAGGACACTCTCCTATCTTCTGAAAATTCTCGAAGCCAGAAGACCGGCATCTCTGAAATTGTGTACTTTACTTGATAAGCCTGACCGTCGCGTCACGGATGTCAAAGTGAATTATTGCGGATTCGAGATCGAGGACAGATTTGTTGTCGGATGCGGAATGGATTATAAGCAGAAATACAGAAATCTTCCCTATATCGGAGAGATTATTTTGTAAGAACATATCAGGTGGACTCCAACAGGTAAAATA
>DMAZ01000168.1 GCA_003446335.1 Lachnospiraceae bacterium
ATTGCGCATCCGATCAGTGCTATCAGAAGTATTATTTTTAAGATTTCCACAAGCTGCATTTATTTATTCTCCTCTGCTCCACCCGCTTTAAGCCAGTCGACATGATTCCAGAGTTCTTTGTCCGTATAAAAGGAGATCTGACTCAGAAAATGCGAAGAGACCGGTGACGTATTCCACATGAATACAACAAGAAGAATCAGTTTCAAAATATCCAGAGCCGCGTTGCTGCTCACCACAAGTGCCGCCACAACGAAAAGAAGCCCCTGTGTATCTCCGATGCCTCCCGCATGGACACGGTTCAGAATATAACCGAACCTATAATTGCCGATCACTGCAGCCCCGAATGAGATGAGACCGATCAAAAGAAAAACTGCGGTGATAAAGAAACGGATCCATCCGATCATCTGTCATCCCTCCTTTTTCTTTTCTTTCCCGCGCCCTTTTTGTTCCCTCTGACCTTTTGAGTCCTCACATTCTCCGCTTCGTCCGTCCCGGATCGACCGGCTTTGAAAGGGATATAGACACTTGCAAGCACAAGGACCGATACAAAACTGATCATCGTATAGATCAGCCCTACATCCAGCAGATAATTCTCTTTGAGATACATGGAAAGAATCGCTATACTCGCAATGACCATAGTACCGATCATATTAATGGCAAGAACACGGTCTGTGACAGCAGGTCCCATAATGGAACGGATCAACATGGCTCCGATGAGAAGAGCCAGAACAATAAGAGCTCCTTCATATAAAAGGTTGTAAGCTGATTCCAATGTCATATATACCTCCGTGTACGCAGACGAATGAAAGTTTTTAAGGTATCTCCCAGCGAAATCCGTCAACGGAATTTTCTCAGCAGGCGGACGAAAGAACACTCCTCTATCCCTTCCGCATACTCCCGGCGAAGCGCATGAATAACGAAGTGGCTGCCGTCCTGCCTGACCGTGATCGTACCCGGCGTCAGAGTAATGGAATTTGCCAGCAGCACATTTCGCAGTTCGTCAGGAAATTCCGAATCGAACTCAACAATGACCGGATCTGTCTCCGCCCGGCCGGAAAGCGCCAGTGTCATGACCGAGAAAGAAGCCTTCACGATCTCTGCGATCAGATTCAGGATATAAAGAAAGAAAATAGGGATATTATAAAGAAAACGTATATCATTTTCGGGATCGTGACCCATTACCTTGATGACGAACAGATAAACTACAGTCGAAACTGCAAGACCGAACAGGAAAATTTCAAGTGTGACCCTGCCGTTGAAAATAATCCAGAGCACTAAAAACAATACTGGCATATCGAACCTGCTTTCCATATCGTTAAGAAGAATAAAAAAATGCAACTCTGCCTTTCAGCAAAATTGCATTTATTTTAGCACATTTTTAATATAACTGTAACCCTTATTTACATACTCATACGGGGCTTCCCGGATATCAGACCGGAATCCTTACCTTTCGGGGGAAGGATCATTGATATATGGCCAGCAGAGCCGTCACACAGGCAATCGCCAGAAAAAGACTTCCCAGCAAAATGGTTCCGCAGAAACGCGCGGTCACTCTCGGCTTCGTCGCCAGAAGAGCATACGTCAGAAGAAGCATACCTGCCGTCATTCCGAAAACAGCTGCTGTAATTCCGATCAGGAAAAGGTATTGCATGGTCACCTCCGATCATGGACCTGTACATACATATCATTTACCGATACAACATGTACAATAATACCATACTTTCTCCGAAAAGTAACCCCGTAAAAAACTTATCTCTTGCCCTTGTCATACGCTTCGCCCGCAGCCTTCGGCGGATGATTTCTCTTCGAGAAGAACATCAGAAGGAGCAGCGTCAGAATATAAGGAATCATATTAAAGAGATCCGTGTAGACCGAGGCCAGTCCCATGGCCAGGCAGAGCTGCTGGCCGCCGGCTCTCGCAAGTCCGAAGAATATACAGACGATGAAGGTCGGTATAATGTTCCAGTTTCCGAAGATCATGGCCGCGATCGCCAGATAGCCGTATCCCAGATAAATACTCGGAGAATACTGGGACAGGACCGAATAGGCGAAACACATACCGCCGATACCGGAGAGACCGCCGGAAATCAGAACGGAGATGAAACGCGTCTTCGCGACATCGCCACCGGCAGCATCGACCGCCTGAGGATTTTCACCGCAGGCTCTCAGGCGCATACCGAATTTCGACTTATACATCAGATACCAGCAGTAGACCGCAATCACAAGAATGATGATCTCGAACGGATAGATATTCTTGAAGACCGCCCCGATGATCGGTATCTTTGAGATGCCCGGGACCGAAAACCTGGAAGAAACGCCCAGCGTGAACTTGTTGGAAGCATTTCCGAAAAGTGTCGTGTTGATAGATGTCGTGAGGAATGTAGTCAGAGCCAGTCCGAGAATGTTAATAACAACACCGCTGATGACCTGATCCGCTCTGAATTTAATACAGAGCAGAGCGTGCAGGATGGCATAGACCGCGCCGCCGATAAAGGCGAAAAAAATCGCCACGTAAATAATTGCCTGTCCGTTCATTCCTGTATAGAGCCCCAGCATCGTTGCCACGACTGCTCCGATAAATGCGCCGAATCCCTGAAAGCCTTCCACAGCAAGGTTCGTAACACCGCTCTTCTCGGAGTAGATCGCGCCGACTGCCATGATGAACAGAGGGATGGCGAACGCAAGACCGTTGGTGATCATACTGTTGATATAACTCATCTGTCGGCACCCCCTTTCTTTTCCGCCTTCTCAAGGGCATGCTTTTCATCCGCGATCCTGTCCAGTCTTCTCTTCGCAAGATAGCGGAAGTAACCGCTGCATGCGGAGAACAGAAGCAGGATACCCGTGATAACGGATGCGATCTCCTTGGCGACGCCAAGCATAGATGACATATAGTTGCTGCCGTTCTGGAAGATCGTAATGAGGAGGGACGCGAAAATCGCTCCCAGCGGGGTATTATTTCCGAGGAGGGCTGTCGCGATCGCGTCATAGCCCATACCCGCCAGAGTCTTCGGAATGATCGTGTTGGTATAGCCGAGATAATAAGTAACGCCCGCAAGACCTGCCAGTATACCGGAAAGCATCATGGACATGACGATTCTGGATCCGACATTGACACCCGCATATGTCGCCGCGTTGCGGTTGGAACCGACCGCGCGGAGTTCGAACCCGAAGACGGTCCGATCAAAAATGAACTTGACGACGAACGCCATCAGGATCGCAAGAATGATACCCAGCGGAACATTGCAGTAGTATCCGCCTATATTGACCTTCATGAACGTGAGTCTGGAAGCAGCCGAGCAGATCTTGGACGATCTGGTGATGGAATCGACATAGTCCCTGTTGATATAAAAACCGGTCAGGTAACTGATAATATAGTTGATCATAATGGTCGAAACGACCTCATGAATATTGAACTTATATTTCAGGAAACCGACAAATGCGCCCAGAAGACCGCCCACCACGATTCCGATCATTATGACCAGGGGTTTTGCGGCAATGGCGGGATACTGGCTGTAGCCGGCAAGGATCGTGGCAACAAAACCGGCAGCCAGCATCTGACCGGCGATACCGATATTAAAAAGTCCGCATCGGTAAGCAAATATAAAGCTGAGCGCCGCGAGGAGCATCGGGGCCATGATGTTCAGGAAGGAGAAAAAGTCCGACATCATACCTGTACCCGCACCGTAACTGGATTTCGCGGCAAAACCGTTGCCTGCCAGGAAACTGTAGAAAGCCGTGATCGGGTTCTTTCCGAGGATCAGCAGGAAAATACTGGACGTAATGAGAGTAAGTATGATCGTGAAGGCCGGCACGGTGATCACGTTCCACTTTTCATGTCCAAGGAGACGGGCAAGGAATGCGCCGAATCCTTTTTCTGATGGCACCTTCTGATTTTTCATCCTTCCGTCACCCCCATCATGTAGCGTCCGACTGCCTGAGAATCAAGTGTGCTTGCATCCGCGATCTTCAGGAGCTTTCCGCCGTAAATTACGCCGATCGTATCCGCCAGATTCATGACTTCGTCAAGCTCAAGAGAAATCAGAAGGATTGCCGTACCCTTATCCCTCTCGGCGATGATCTCTCTGTGAATATTTTCTATTGCACCCATATCAAGACCTCGTGTAGGCTGCACGAAGATGATAAAAGGCGAGTGCTGTTCGATTTCACGGGCAATGATCGCTTTCTGCTGATTACCGCCGCTCATGGAACGAAGAGAAGTTTTTCCCCTCTGGCCGCATCGAATATCATACTCATCGATCAGCCGGTCGGAATATTTATCGAATTCAGTGAACTGAAGGACGCCGGATTTTGCGAAAGGACTTTTGTAATACCACCGAAGTCCCAGATTATCCCTCAGAATAAAGTCCAGAAAAACCCCGTATTTCTGACGATCCTCGGGAATATAGGCAAGTCCGTCCTCTGTACGTTGCCTTATCGATTCATGTGTAATGTCTTTTCCGCAAAGTTTGATCTTACCCTTTCCTGCCTTTTCAAGTCCCGCCAGGGCATCCGCAAGCTCGACCTGTCCGTTTCCTGAAACGCCTGCAATCGCGAAGATCTCTCCGCCCCGCACTTTAAAGGATACATTCTTTACAACTTCGACCTTATTCTCATCCCAGACGGAAAGGCCCTCCACTTCAAGGACCGTGTCTCCGAATTTCGGAGGCTTCTTATCCGTCGTCAGGGCTACTTTACGTCCTACCATCAGGTTGGCCATCTCCTGAGTCGAAGTCGTCTTCACATCCAGAATATCAATCAATTTTCCGCGTCTTAAGATCGCGCACCGATCGGCGATCTTTCTGATTTCCTCGATCTTGTGTGTGATCAGAATGATCGTCTTTCCGCCCTTCTTGAGTTCTTCCATTATTTTAAGAAGGAATTCCACTTCCTGGGGAGTCAGGATCGCGGTAGGCTCATCAAAGATCAGTATTTCCGCTTCGCGATAAAGCATTTTCAGAATCTCAACGCGCTGACGGATCGAAACATTGATATCAGAGATCAAATCCGTAGGGTTGACCTCCAGACCGTATTCTTTCGAAAGACGGGCAATCTTCTCATTGGCCTCTTTCATGTCCACATACGGGAATATTCCGAATTTTTTCTTCATCGGCTCAATGCCCAGAACAATGTTCTCGCCGATCGTATAATTGTCGACCAGTTTAAAGTGCTGATGGACCATGCCGATATTCATCTCGGCCGCTTCGGAAGGCGACTTGATGGTCACCTTTTCTCCCCGGATATAAATCTCTCCATGATCTGGCTCGTACATGCCATAGAGCATGCTCATCAGGGTCGACTTACCTGCTCCGTTCTCGCCGAGCAGGGCGTAGACCTCTCCTTTCCGGACCTGAATCGTAACATCATCGTTTGCTATAATACCCGGGAACCGTTTGGTGATATTTCGCATCTCTACTATATATTCACTCATGACTGCTCCTCACCCGTCTTTTGTGTCTTTTACGTCTTTTTTATTACGACAGGAATGCCTGGGAATTCTTAAGAGAAAAGAGACTGCCACCTTTTGCAGGAAATAATCCGTATGTGGCAGTCTCCGATTGTTCACTTACTTAAGTCCCGGGAAATCATCCGGAAGATATCCGTTAAAGTTGGAAGCCGGTTCAACTTCGCCTGCTTCAAGGGCAGCAAAAGCTGTCTTAAGATCTTCCAGAGCCTT
Source organism: Lachnospiraceae bacterium (assembly GCA_003446335.1). Next base: position 5,678 of record DMAZ01000168.1, read on the forward strand.
ATCGGAAAGCTGCTGGCGGCCTTCGGCGGAGACATAGCCTGTGGAGCCGGTGTCTGCACCCAGCGTATCATCTCTGCCTTCGAATGTTCCGTCATAGATTGCGTTAAGCTGTTTTTCTACGTTCATATCCATGACCTTCAGAGCGGATGTCAGGATAATATTGGAGCTGCCGTTGGCGCCGTCATCGTACTGGTCGACATCGCAGCCGATCGCATAAACGCCCGAAGCTTCCTTGATAGCTGTGAAGCATCCGTTTCCGGAAGAGCCTGCAGCCATAAAGAGAACGTCACAACCCTGACCGATCAGAGCTTCCGCTACTGTCTTTCCTGTTGCCTCATCAGCAAAGTCGCCGACATAGTTTCCGCCGATGTTCGCGCCCATACCTTTTACTTCAACAGTAGCCTGTCCTGCATAGGACGGGATCTCAACATACTCTGCCTTCGTACCGAACTTGGCATTGGCATAATTCACACCGCTCATGAAGCCGAACTGATAGTTTACGTTGGACGGGAACGCGATACCGTTGATAACGGCTACCTTGCCGCTCTGTGTCGTCTCCGCTGCTGCAATACCCGCGAAGAAGCCGGATTCCTCTTCCTTGAATGTCATGGTATAGACGTTATCAAGTGTAAGAGCATTTCCTTCGCTGTCTGTGATCGTAGAGTCGACAACGATGAACTTCTTGTCCGGATTCGCCTGTGCGATATCGCCGATTCCTGCAAAGTTGAAGCCCGGAAGTACGAATACGTCATAATCACCGACAAGGCTCTCGACTGTTCCGATCAGCTTCGTAAGGTCGGACTCCTTGACGTCCTTTACCGTACAGTCGCTGTGATTTGCAATGAATGCCTGAATGCCTTCGTAAACGTTCTGGTTGAAAGATCCGTCATCAACACCTGATGAAGTAACAATGCAGATCTTGAGGCCGCCCGCAGAAGCTTCTGTGGCAGTCGATGTGTCAGATGCGCCTGCCGGAGCAGCCGGGTTTCCTGCCCCGCATGCACCGAGGCCGAGAATCATGGCTCCGGTGACGATGCCTGTAATAAGAGTTTTGATGATCCTTTTCATTTTTTCCCTCCTTAACATCAGCCCGTCGATTTAACCAAAAAACGATGATAAACCGACAGCATTATTAGATGTATTTCATTATATCACAAGAGAGGTCAATTGAAGAGACTACTTTAAAAGAAAGATAAACTTGCCCCGGATGAATTTTACCGTTATGATATAATCCAGAGATTAAAAGCCTCCGGCGGATCGCAGCCGCGCATTAAGGAAGGTGCTTCGCACCATGCGCGGCGCGGCAGGAACGTCGAGGCGTTCTTGATAGAAATAATGTACAGCGAAACCGACCCGGCTGCCAGAGCAGCCTTTCTTAAATATATACAGGCAGGTTTATCATGTTAAAGAACAGGTTGATCTTTTTTACGGATCAGACCAGAAAATATATACTTCTCGGCATCCTTTTTCAGGAACTGTCACTGATCGCCCGGATCGTATCCGTGTTCCAGATCGGGGATCTTCTCAATGCAGTCATCCGCGGCAGGCCCTATGACCGGCTGCTTTATCGTGTTCTTGCGGTCATCGCGGTCTGTCTTATTTTGCAGGCTGTCTCCGCCAGATTCCAGACCCAGATGGAAGCTCGTTCCGTCACGGATATCGGGCGTACCATCAGGGAAAAGATCTATGATAAAATCATGACACTCGGCGCCTCCTACCGCGAAAAAGTACCGCTCACGGAAATCATCTACCTGAGCACGGAAGGCGTTCCTCAGATCGAAGCGTTCTATGAAAAATTCATCCCGAAGCTGATCTACAGCGCGACTGCACCCGTCACGCTCTTTCTCTTCATGGCGGTCGCGATCAATGTCCGATCCTCGCTGGTCTTTCTTCTGTGCACACCGCTCCTTACGGTCATCGGATTCATGATCATGCGGGCATTCAAGAACATGAGAAGTGCCTATCATGACGACTACTCGACTCTCAGGGCTCATTTTATGGAGAATCTCCGCGGTCTGCCGACATTGAAACTTTATCGTGCCGACGACATCAAGGCGGACGAAATGATTCGTGAAGCGGAGGAATTCAGTACCTCGGCCATGCGTTTCTATACGCTCCAGATGGTAGAAGAAGGTGCGGCGGAATTATTTGCGCTGATGGGATGCCTGATGGGTATTCTTGTAGGCACAAGTGAATATGTTTATGGCACATTCTCCCTCACCGGATGTATCATTTTGATCCTGCTTTCGGTGGAATTTTTTATTCCTTCGATCAGGCTCTGCGAAATGCTGCGCAGTGCGGATACGGCCTATGATATATCAAAACGCCTCACAGACTTTCTGGAAATAAAAGAGCCGCAATTCGGCTCCAGGGAATTGAACGTTCCGCATATTTACAGCGAGACCGAAGAAGTCGTTCTTGCCAACATGGATCGATATGAGAGACCCCGCTTTCTGAAAAAAAGCGGTATTTCATACACACTCTCCGATGTTCATTTTTCCTACGCTCAGGGAAGGGAGATCCTGCACGGCGTCAACATGGTCCTTCCGCCGGAAAGTTTCGTCTCTCTGGTAGGACCCTCCGGCAGCGGCAAGAGTACTGTCGCCGAGATCCTCTGCGGAAAGCTGAAGAACTATAAAGGCGAGATCAAGGTCGGCTGTGACGGAAGATCCATGAATCTTTACGATATCAGGGAACCTGAACTGCTCTCTCATGTCGTTCTTGTAAAGACATCAAGCCATATATTCAGGGGAACAATAGAAGAGAACCTGAGAATGGCCAAGAAAAATGCGGACGATCAGGAACTGCTGGATGCTCTGGATGCGGTCCATCTGCTTCCCTTTATCCGGTCGCATGATGGTCTGAAGACGCAGATCGAAGCCGGCGGTGCCAACCTCTCTGCAGGCGAAGCCCAGCGTCTCGCCATTGCCCGGGCGCTTCTTAAAGATGCGGAAGTACTGATTTTCGATGAGACGACCAGCAATATTGACGCGGACAGCGAAGCGTGCATCATGTCCGTCATAAAAGAGCTTTCCCGCAGAAAGACCGTGCTGCTCATCTCTCACCGACTGAGCAATGTAACGGACTGCGACTGTATCTATGTGATGGATAACGGACTGATCCGTGAATCCGGAACACATGAGGAACTTCTGGCCCGGAGAGGGATTTACAATAAACTCTACAGGACACAGAAATCGCTGGAAGATTACTCGACCGGCGATATGAAATATGAAGGAAAAGAACAGCAGATCCTTCACCTGAAGGGTGCTCATAAAGCCGCAGGCAACGCTCAGTCCTCCCGGAAATCGGAAGGTCCGGGCACGGGTCCGGACGGAAGCGGTGAAAAGAAGAATACAGATAAGCACCGCAATGTCCTCGTCCTTCTGGCGGAGCTGACAGGACTCGTATCCCCTGCTTTTTATCTTACTCTTCTGGCAGCCTTCCTCGGCATGGCAGCCACCCTGTGTCTCCTTTTTATTCCTGTGATCACCGGCAGCGCCGTCATGAACGAACTGTCACAGCTGCGGCACGAAGAACTCCTTTCATCCCCCGTCGCCAGATATTTTCAGTTCGCTGTGCTCCTGGTCATCTTAAGGATCATCTTCTCCGCCGGAGAAAAGTATCTGAGCCACTTTGCGGCACACAGAATTCTGTCGCAGATCCGCCACGAGGTATACACTTCGCTCAGAAGGCTCGCGCCGGCCCGGTTCGAGAAACAGGATAAAGCAGAACTTGTGCAGGTGCTTACCGATGATATCGAGCATCTGGAAACATTTTATGCCGAAACGACCGGCAGGACCCTGGCGGCACTGCTGGCGGCACTGGCAATCGGCTTTTATTTATGGGCTATACACATGTACGCCGGTATCCTTATGCTTGCAGGTTACATGATCTGCAGCGTGCTCATCCCGATGGTCAGAACACATCTCACAACGGATGCCTCCGCATCGTTCCGCCATGAGACCGGGGAACTGGGAAGTTTTCTTCTTGATCAGCTGAACGGCATTGATGATCTGCAGCAATACGGGAACGGGGAGGACGGAAAGCAGCAGCTGACGGCCCGCTGCACCCTTTTCGACGAAGCACATGAGCAGTATGAAGGCACCGGCGCCCTGTGGAATATTCTGGAGAAATCAGGTTCATTCCTTTTCTCCTTCGGAATGTTCTTCCTTACGCTGTTCCTTCATATACGGGGGCAGGTAAGTGTCAGCGAAGTCGTGACCTGTACAATTATTGAGTTCTACTCCTTCAAGTTCATACCGACACTGTTCGGTCTTTCCGGGAACACCGGAAAAATGCTCGCGGGAGGGGATCTTATACTTGATATCCTCGAGGAGAGACCCGTTGTTCAGGATGTTTCCGAAGCAGAAGGAAAACTCGGATGGGACGGCTATAAGAGATTCCACGGAGCAGAGATGTCCCGTGTAACATTTGCATATGATAATGAAACGATTCTGCAGGACTTCACGATCCTCCTGTGGCCAAAACAGCTGATCGGCATTCATGGACCCGAAGGCTGCGGAAAATCTACGATCCTGAAACTCCTGCTTCGCTTCTGGGATGTAGACAACGGCTCTATCACCATATGCGGTGAAGATATTAAGAATATCGCTACCCGGCGGCTCCGGGACGCGGAATCCTACATGGCTCAGGATACTGTCATCTTCCATGACAGTATCGCCAACAATATCGCGATCGGAAAGCCGGGCGCTTCACGGGTCGAGATCATCCGAGCCGCGAAAAAAGCCGCGCTGCACGATTTTATCCTCTCGCTTCCGAAAGGATACGACACGCAGATCGATGAGCTGGGAAACAGATTATCGGACGGAGAGCGGAAAAGAATCGGAATTGCGAGAGCATTTCTGCACAACGCTCCTCTCGTTCTTCTGGATGAACCGACAGGACAGCTGGATTCTCTGAATGAAGGTATGATCCTGAAAGCTCTTGTAGAAGAGTGCAGGGAAAAGACGATCGTGATCGCCTCGACAAGGGATTCTGCCATGAGGGCATGCGATACGGTATTTAAGATGTAAAAAGAAAAGACGAAAAAAGGCTGCCGCACGAAGACGTGCCGCCATTCCGTACAGCAGAGGTCATCTGCAGACACCTGCTATATGGAATGGTGACATTCCTTCATGCGGCAGCCTTTTTATCTATGACGCAGAATTCTCGTGACGTAAGTCTACGATGAATGCGCAGGATGAAACCTTTCTCTCACATGGAATACAAAGAAAACGTCAGAGCTTAAAAGCCTCCGGCGTTCTTGATATTGCCGCTCGCTGTCAGAACGCTGCTTTCAGTATCGTCACGATATCCTCTTTTGTAAGCGGAACATAAGCATCGCTGCATCCCGCTGCCTTGGAAGCGATATCCTCAAATCTCGACTCATCCTCAATTCCGAGTTCGCGGAGAGTCGTCGGCATACGAAGTTCGCTTGCGAAGAACTCACCCGTCCGGGCAATCGCCGCTTCGGATACCTCCATACTGTCATCACCGGCAATGGCCCAGACATTTCTGCCGTATTCCGCGAATTTTCCAGCCGTCTCCTCATTCAGCGCGAATTTCATCAGATGAGGTACCAGAACAGCCAGCCCCTGTCCGGGAACAAGTTCATAATAAACGGAAAGCGCATATTCTATAAGATGAGCACACCTTACAGTCTCCACGCCCTCACTCAGAAGGCCGTTAAAGGAGTTGGCGGAAGCCCACATAAGATTCGCGCGCGCATCATAGTTCTCCGGTTCTGCCACTGCGACCGGTCCGTAAGCAAGGCACGTCTTCATGATGCCCTCACAGAAGCGGGCCTGAAGATAGCCGCCTCCGACATTCGTAAAATAGCTCTCAAGAGCACTTGTCATGATCTCTGCTGTTCCCGCTGCTGTCTGTTTATCACTGACCGTAAACGTGAATTCAGGATCACATATCGTCATGACCGGTCTGAGGAGCGGGGATGTCGTTCCGCACTTGTCATGCGCCGGATCTGAAATGACTGCAGAACCGTTCGTCTCGGAGCCGCTGCCTGCGTGGGTGACGACCGCATAGACCGGAAGTGCTTTAAGAATATACCTGGGGTGAATAACAATACTCCAGGGATCTCCCCCGTAGCTTGCACCGCCCGCAATGACTTTGGCTGTGTCGATAACGGATCCGCCGCCGACGGCAAGGATCATATTGACACTGTTGGACTTACATATCTTGACACCTTCTCTGACTGAAGCTATCTCCGGATTTGACTTTACACCGGGCAGCTCATAAATTCCGAGCCCTGCCGTTCTGAGGATATTAAGAACTTTATTGTAAATCCCGTTTTTCTTAATACTCCCCTCTCCGCTGACAACAAGTACTTTCGAACCGCTTTCCTTGATTTCTGACAGATGTGCAAGCTGTCCTTTTCCAAAATACACTTTCGTTGGAATAGAGTGAATAAAGTTATTCATTAATTTCCTCCTTCGGGGGTTTTTATACCTTTTCAGTTCTTACGACGTGTAGCCGGCAGTATCGGGTTCTTTCGTCAGATCGTCAGAATCAGATGTCTTCGCTTTTTGGGCCGGGTCCTCAAGAGGCTTCACGATTTTTTCGAGAAGATCCCTCTTAAGCAGAAGGCTCTTGCTGTTCGGATTGACGACCATGGCCTCGATTCCGCTGTTGGCTACGACATTTCGGGCGCACTGTCCCGACTGCATCTGTACCCAGATAAATTTTTTCTGAAGGTCCTCCGGAATCTCTTCGCGGTTCGAGAAGGTAGAATAAATCATTTTTCCGTCCCGGGCCTTCAGCATAGCCGGGACCAGCCTGACACGATCTTTCGGCACCGCTTTCTGACCATTCTGTCTGGCTGCCTGCATAGCCATGGCATCCTCCTTACTGAGCTGCATAATCATCGGGACCCAAAGCCAGCAGGTCGTAAGAGACTGAAGAACTGTCTTAAAACTGTCGGCATTCTTCATTTCATGATGACGATCTATGAGGTAAGCCAGGACCTTTCCATCCTCATCGCGCTTCCTCGTGAGTTCCTCCTGCTTTGCCTTTCGCTCCGCCATCTGCTCCGGCGTCAGTGCTGCAGGGCCTCCCATCGATCCTGCTCCCGATTTCGCTGCCGATTCTCCCATTTCTTCAGCTGTCGATTCTCCTGTCACCTCTTCTGTAGGTCCGCCTGTTGCTTCTGCAGTCTTAATATCTTTCTCATCGGGATTCTGCCCGGATTCCCCGGCCAGGTCCTCTGCCGGCCGATCATCAGATCCTTTTCCTTCAGGTGACTCTTTAAGGGCCCTCTCTGCCTCGTTCCCGTCTGCATCCTTTTTCTTAAAGAAATCAAATATACCCATAATAATCGCCCTCTCCGACTCACTTTTTTCAGAACTGATATTAACATTTATTCTACAGTATTTACGGCAAAAATACTACTCTCATGGAAGAGAATATCCCCTGTAGGAGATACTTCCTGTCAGGGGATCATAACACTCTGTCTATATTTATTTTTTGAGCCAGAGGCCTGACCTTTTTAGCTGCCTCGATCCTGTTCTTCTCAGAAGAACGCACAATTTCCTTTACAGCACAGATTTTATCCGCGATCATTACAATGACTGCTTCCCGGTGGTGCGGCGGTACGATCGTCACCGGCCACATATGATGAGCGATGACATCCTTCTCTATATCCGTCAGTTCACCCAGCAGGCTCTCAGCTGCAACGACGGAATCTTTGGGGTGTCTGAAGCAGCACACGAAATTGTTGGCAAACTTGTCATATCTCCCAAGAATCCCCAGATCATGACAGAGCGCACCCCGTATCAGTTCCTTTTCATTGGAAGGAATAGCGACGGCACTGAGAAGCCTGGATATAGCCAGAGAGATGCACGCAACTTCCATGCTGTGGGCACCGACTGTTGTCTTATCGTGATGCGTCTGCGTGCGAGCCCTGACAAACTCTTCTGAGTTGATAATATCTCTGCCGATACGATTCACATCCCTGATAATTGTCTTTTTCATCCTGATCCTGTCACCTCTTCATATCTCGCTCAGGATCTGAGAAAGTGTTCTCAAATCTCGTTTCCCTATTTTATTTCAGGAAATATGATTTGTCACGCTTCCTCACACAATTTATAGTTATTTAACAAAAGAACTTCCCACACTGTTTCAGGCTCCGGTCATAGCCATAAGACCGGCCGCGAACAAGGTGTGGGAAGTTTCATCCTGCGCATTCATCGCAGACTTACGTCACGAGAATTCTGCGCCAGAGATTAATTACCGGTTTCGTCAGCCTTCCTGTCCTCCGGGATCCTCGTATTCTTAAATGCATAGTGGAGCATGGTCATTACAAGGAATGTCAATATTACACCGAGAATCAGAGAAACAACGGCATTCTGAATAAATCCGGCGGCAATATATGTCACGAACGAAATTGCTGCAGCCGTCATCGCATAAGGCATCTGCGTGGAGACATGCGCAATATGATCACACTGAGCACCTGCCGAGGACATGATCGTCGTATCGGAAATCGGTGAACAATGGTCGCCGCAGACTGCTCCGGCCATACATGCGGATACACAGATAACGGAAAGCGGATTGCCGCTCTCAAGCGGGAATGCATTGAGGCAGATCGGGATAAGAATACCGAATGTTCCCCAGGATGTTCCTGTCGCGAAGGAAAGTCCTACAGCAATAAGGAATACGATCGCCGGAAGGAAATTCTGCAGAGACTGTGCGCTTCCGCTCACAACACCTGCCACATACTCATCCGCTCCGAGGCTCAGCGTGACACCTTTCAGTGTCCATGCGAGCACAAGGATCATAATAGCAGGAACCATGGCCTTAAAGCCTTCCGTGAGGCAGCCCATGCATTCCTTGAAAGAGAGAACGCGTCTCCAGATGTAGACCAGGATGGTAAAAGCCATCGCCACAAAGGAGCCGAGGACCAGGCCGACCGAAGCGTCACTGTTCGCAAAGGCATTGACGAAAGTCTCTCCGTCAAAGAAACCGCCTGAGTAGATCATACCGAGGACGCAGCAGATAATGAGGGAGATGATCGGCAATACGAGATCGATGACCGTTCCCTTTCCCTTTGTTGAATCGTCTGTAGAGACCGGGCCGGGAACTGTAAAAATATCACCCTCCCTTGCATTTTTCTCATGGACCGCCATCGGGCCGTAATCAATTTTCAGGATAGTAATGCTGATCATCATGACCAGTGTGAGAAGCGCATAATAATTGAAGGGGATCGCCCTGATAAAAAGGACAAGTCCATTGGTGCCCTCCGGTGAGAATGCGGAGACAGCCGCCGCCCAGGATGAGATCGGAGCGATAATACAGACAGGCGCAGCCGTTGCGTCAATTAGGTATGCAAGCTTTGCACGGGATACCTGATGTCTGTCTGTGACCGGACGCATGACGGAGCCGACGGTAAGGCAGTTGAAATAATCATCGATGAAGATAAGGCAGCCGAGAAGGATCGTGGCCAGCTGAGCACCTACACGGGTCTTGATGTGTTTGGATGCCCACTCACCAAATGCGGCGGAACCGCCTGCCTTATTCATGAGCGCGACCATAATTCCGAGGAATACAAGAAATACAAGAATACCGACATTATAGGAGTCGGCGATCTGTGTGATCATTCCGTCGGTGAAAATGGCATTCAGCGTTCCGATAAAGCTAAAATTCGAAATAAAAAGACCGCCTACCACGATTCCGATAAACAGGGAACTGTAGACTTCTTTCGAGATCAGCGCAAGCGCGATTGCGACGACCGGCGGGACGAGTGCCCAAAATGTAGCATGCATAAAGATTTTCCCCCTTCATAAAAACAAACTCGAACTTTAGTATAGCACAACTTTAAACGGGTGGTGCAAATTTCTTTCAAAATTTGTACCACCCGCTCTTTTTAGTGCATTTTGCCGACTGTT
>DMAZ01000098.1 GCA_003446335.1 Lachnospiraceae bacterium
CCGGCCGGTACGGAAGAAATGACAGAGAATCTGAAAAGATTTGCTTCAGAACTTGCCTCGACGGTAAAAAGCGTATAGAATAGGGATTTGATGGATTTTGAGCCGAAAAAGAAACGGAGAATTGTTATGAGAAATTTATGGAAGAAGGCCGCGGCAGCATGCCTTACTGCAGTGATGGGGGCATCCCTTCTCGCAGGGTGCGGCAGTAAAGACGCCAAAATAGATGGTACGAAGACCGCTGTTACGATCAATGATGAGAAAGTGAGTCTCGGTGCTGTAAGTTTCCAGACGAGATATCGCCAGGCTTATATGTATCAGCTTTACACTATGTATCTTGGCTCGACACAGATTTTTGACCAGATCGTCGACGAGTCCTCGGAGAAGACGTCCGGTGACCAGCTCAAGGAAGACGTTCTCGACGAGATCGAAGAGCTCGTACTTCTGAAGCAGCATGCCGCAGACTATGATGTCGCTCTGACAGATGAGCAGAAGGATCAGATCGCGAAGATCGCTCAGGCTTATATTGATGAGAACAGCGAGGAAGTCCGTGCGGAGATCGGTGCATCTGTTGAGGATGTATCCTACCTGCTTGAGCTTCAGACTATCCGTGACCTTATGAGAGAGCCGATGGCCGCGGATGTGGATACAGAAGTCTCCGACGAGGAGGCTCAGCAGACGACTGTGACCTATATCTCCATCGCCAAGGAAACGGAAGACTCCGCGGAGGCTCCTGCTGACGAGTCTCTTTCCGACGAATCCGTGTCTGAGGAAGCGAAGGCGGAAGCTCTTGACAAGGCCAATGCGGATATTAAGGCCAAAGCGGAGCAGATCCTTGAGAAGATCAAGGCGGAGAGTGATATTGCAAATGCCGACATGGGCAAGATCGCCGGCGAGGTCGACGAAGAACTTACGGCAGCATCCGGTCAGTTCACGACAAACGAACCGACGGAGACAACACTCGATGCGGCTATGGTGGAGGCCGCTTCCGGCCTGAAGGACGGCGAACTCTATGACAAGGTCATTGATACGGATTCCTACTATTATATTGTCCGTCTTGACAAGACTTTTGCCGAGGATGAGACCAATGCCAAGAAAGAGGAGATCGTAACATCCCGCAAGACAGACGCCTACAATGAACTCGTTGAAAAGTGGAAGAAGGAAGCAACGATCACGGTCGATGAACCGGCGATGGCTACACTTCTGATCACTGATTCCGCCACCTATATCCTGTCACAGGATGAGTCTGCCGCAGATGAATCCCTCGCGGATGAGGCCGTATCAGACGAGTCTGCCGCAGATGGATCCTCTGCCGATGAGTCTGCCCTGAACGAGGATAGCTCTGCTGCTTCTTCTGATACTTCTGCTGCAGAAAGCCGGGCGGATACGTCTTCCGCGGATGAAAGCACAACAAAATAAGGTGATTAAAAAAGTGTCACGTTCGTGGCACTTTTTGTTTCAGATATCACAGGAATGTGCAAAGCTCAAGGAATAAGGCTTCCTTTTTTGGTAAATTGGCTTGAAAAGAATCCCGAGAGCGGTAAAATGCAGAGGAGGTTACACACAGGGAGGAGGAAAGAACAGATGGACAACTCCGTTATAAAAAAGCTTGCTGATATCGACAGGGCAGCGCGCTCGATCCTCGCGGATGCAGAGGAGGAGAAAAAGAAGCTGGCAGAGGAGTATCGGGAGCAGACGGAAAAATTTGACCGGGAAACGGACCTGGAAAGTGACAGGGAAATTGAGAAAGTCCGGTCGGATCTGGAACGTGAGAAAGCGGCAATAACAGAAAAGAGCGAGGCGGATCTTGACCACGCGCTCGCTTTCATTGAAAAGAAATACGCCGGGAACGTCGATGTGCGGGCGGACGAGATCGTTGCCCGGATCCTTGAGGCATGATGATGCGTAACAGACAGGAAGAAGAAGGACAGCGTCTATGAATAGCTTACTGGCATACAGCGGGGTCAACACGAAGGTCCGCGCCATGCAGAAAAATTTAATATCCGAGTCCGGGTATCGGGAAATAGTCTCACTTCCCGGTGTGCAGGCCGTGATTGATTATCTGCGGAAATATCCGTCCTATCAGGAGGAATTCGAGCGGATGAAAGATGTGACAATGCACCGCGGTCAAGTGGAATTTCTGCTCGGCAATTCCGTTTACAGAGATTATGCCAAAATATATCATTTCTGTAATGAGGAGCAGAAGAAGTTCCTGAGACAGTATTCGAGACGATATGAAATCAAGTACATAAAAAAATGCCTGAGTTTTGCTTATGTCGGAAAGAGACCGGATCCGAACGTTTATCTGTACAGATGGTTCTATGATAAATATACCTCAATTGACATGCACGCACTGTACGAGGCCGATACCATAGAGGCAACGATCGCGGCGCTGTCAGGGACAGAATATTATTCCGTTCTTATGAAGGTACATGAGATCCCGGGTGCGCAGCTTTTCGACTATGAAACGGCCCTCGATATGTATCATTTCAGGACGATGTGGAAGAACAGGAAAAAACTTTTCTCGAAGGAAAACTGTGAAGTGATCAGCGATGGCTTCGGAACGAAATTCGATCTTCTTAATATATGGTACATTCACCGTGCACGCCATATATTCCGCCTGTCCGAGGCGGACACATACGCGCTGACCATACCGATCCTTTATAAGCTGAAGAACCGGGACGTAAGGGACATGGTGGAGGCGGAGTCGGAGGAGGCTTTCCACGCGGTCCTCATGAGGACCTGGTACGGGCGGCGGTACGCGGATTTCGATCCGAGGAGCCTCGGTGATCTTTACGAATATGTGGGACGCCGCGTGCTCTGTAAAGATGCGAAAAAGTATCCGAATTCTATTGCGGTCATGTATCACTACCTTTACATAAAGGAGGTCCAGGACGCCGCGCTGACGGCTGCGGTCGAGTGTGTGCGGTATGGACTTCCGCCGGAGGAAGCGATGCGGAACATCTCGGCGATGGTGCTGTAAAACATTTTTAACTTCCTGGCATGAACAGACTGTCCGGGGATGACATGCGGGAAGTCTGAGTAAACTTATAATTACCGGAGGAAAATTATGATTGTAAAGATGAAATTCGTAAGCCTCACGGGTCCGAAGGACGACATCGACCGGATGGTCGACAAGTACCTGTCAAAGTATGAAATTCATCTGGAGAACGCTATGAGCGAGCTTTCGGATGTCGGGGACCTGAGACCTTACGTACAGACCAATCCTTACCGGGAATTGCTTGCGAAGGTCAATTCCTACTGTGGGATGGTCGATCAGGTCACGGCGGTCCCTGCGGACGCGCTTCCCCTCGAGGAGGCGGTGGAGCTTATCAGGAGCCTGGACGAGCAGCTGACCGTTCTGGATGAGCAGAAAGCGGACCTGGAAAAAGAGCAGGTCAGATATAATCAGCTGCTTGCCAATATACGTCCGTATGCGGAGATCATAGATGATATTGACGATATTCTGGCTTTCCGTTTTATCAGATTCCGATTCGGCAGGATCCCTAAAATGTACCTGCACAGGTTCAAGGAGTATATGTATGACAGTTTCGATACGATCCTGCAGGAATGCGGTGAGGACGACGAATATGTCTACTGCGTATACTTTGCTCCGCATCTGGAAATGCATCGGATAGAGGCTGTCTTTTCCTCCATGCATTTTGAGAGACTGTTCATCCCGGACGAGTATCGGGATGATCCGATGGAAGCTTTCAGAAAGCTGTCTGAAAAGAAGGCGGATATCGACGAGGAAATCGCGGAGATAGACGCCGCGATGAAGAAGATCCTGATCCAGAGGGCACCGACTCTGTTCGGAGCCCAGAAGAAACTGGAATCTCTTTCGCGCAATTTTGACGTACGGAAAATGGCAGCCGTCACGGAAAATGCCCATGACCAGTTCTACATTGTGTGCGGATGGATGGCTGAGGAAGAATTTGAAAAGCTTCGTCTTGAGACGAAGAATGATGAGAAAGTTGTGCTCATGGTCCAGGACAATGACCGGCAGGTCCGCACAAAACCTCCGACAAAGCTCAGAAATCCGAAGCTGGTCCGGCCATATGAGATGTATGTCAAAATGTACGGTCTGCCCAACTACAGGGAGATGGATCCGACCATCCTGGTCGCTTTGACGTACTCTTTTATTTTCGGAATCATGTACGGCGACGTCGGACAGGGTCTGTGCCTCATGATCGGGGGATTTCTGCTCTATCGGTTCAAACATTCCGATCTGGCAGGGATCATCTCTCTGGCAGGTGTGTTCTCCACGATTTTCGGATTCATGTTCGGCAGCGTCTTCGGGTTCGAGGATATCATAAAGCCTCTCTGGCTGGATCCGAGGCATGACATGATCACCCTTCCGGGTGTCGGAAATATCAATACGATCCTCGTCTGTGCGATCGTGTTCGGTATGTTCCTGACGATCCTCACGATGATTCTTCACATCCGGAATTACCTGAAGGAACGGAACACTGAAGAAGCCTTCTTCAGTACCAATTCCGTTGCCGGCCTGATCTTCTATGCGACGGTCGTCTTTGAGATCATTATGGTGTTCTCGGGCCATGCGGTCCCGGCAGCCAGAGTGTTCGAGGTGATCATCATCCTCTCTGTCCTTGTCATGTTCCTTAAGGAGCCTCTCGCGAAGCTCGTGGACACAGGGAAGAAGAAAGGAAAAGGCAGCGGGGACGGACAGAAGGAGGAGGCGGCCGAAGGCGGAATCGCCATGTTCATCGTTCAGGGATTTTTTGAGCTCTTCGAGGTCATGCTTTCCTACTTCTCCAACACCCTGTCCTTTGTGCGTGTGGGCGCGTTCGCCGTCAGCCACGCGGCTATGATGAGCGTCGTGCTGATGCTTGCGGGGGCGGAGAACGGGGGGTCTCCCAACTGGATCGTTATTGTTCTCGGCAATATCTTCGTCATGGGAATCGAGGGACTGATCGTCGGTATTCAGGTGCTCCGTCTGGAGTTCTACGAGCTGTTCTCCAGATATTACAGGGGAGACGGAAAGCCGTTCGTTTCATCATTCGGAAGTCCGGCCAATAAATAAGAAAGCGGAAAAAACAGATAAAAACAAGGAGGTCATCATCATGACACTGGCAACAGAAATTTTAGTAGTCGTCGCACTCATCCTCAGCATCATCCTTCCGGGACTCTATTTCCTTCTCGGCGAGAGGAGCCGCGGCCGTTTCCGCGGTGCGCTGGCAGTGAACTGTTTTCTCTTTTTCGGTATTCTTCTCATCTCTTCCGTCGTCCTTCTGACGGGATCCGCATCTGTGTTCGCGGCTGAAGGTGCTCAGGCGGGATCCGGGCTCAAGGAGGGTCTCGGCTATATCGCGGCGGCACTCTCCACGGGGATCTCCTGCCTCGGCGGCGGTATCGCGGTAGCCTCTGCTGCCTCCGCAGCTCTCGGCGCGATCAGTGAGGATCAGTCGATCCTCGGTAAATCTCTGATTTTCGTTGGTCTGGCGGAAGGTGTGTGCCTCTACGGACTTATTATTTCCTTCATGATCATCGGTCAGCTCGGCTGATCCTTATGGCGGGCACGTACGATCGGGAAGGTGCCGCGCACTTTGCACGGCGCGGAAAGAGCGCTTCGGCGTTCCCGGCCTGCCCGACGGATACAGATAAGAAAAGAGACAGATATTATGAAAATGTATCTAATCAGCGATAACATCGACACCCTGACCGGCATGCGCCTGGCGGGCGTCCCCGGTGTCGTCGTACATGAAAAGAATGAGCTCAAGGAAGCGCTGGAGACTGCATTTGCGGATCCGGACATCGGGATCATCCTGCTGACCGAGAAGTTCGGAAGAGATTTTCCCGATTATGTCAATTCCGTAAAGCTTAGGACCGGCATGCCGCTCATTATCGATATTCCGGATCGCCACGGCTCCGGCCGCAGACCGGATTTCATAACCGCATACGTCAATGAGGCGATAGGATTAAAACTATGACACAGGAAGAAAAATTAAGCAAATTTTATGATGTCTCTCTTGAGAGCGCAAAGCAGGAAAGGGAACGGATCCTCGAGGATTACCGCATGAACCTGAAAGCTGAATACGAAGCGCACGTCAGCGAGAAAAAAGCTGCCGCCGCGGAGCGCGTGAAAGCGGAGACCGCCTCTCTGCGCAGAGAGCACAGGCGGGAACTGAGGGACAGGCAGAACGGGATCCGACGGAAGATCGCCGGAAGGCAGGAAGAGGTGAAGGAAGAGATTTTTGCAAATGCAGCCGGCAAGATCGAGTCCTTCCGCAAAACGCCGGAGTACCATACCTGGCTCTTCAGAAAAGTAAAGGCTGCAAAGCGTTTTGCCGGGGAAGAGGAGATCAGGATTTTCGTCGATCCCGCCGACGCCACGTATATGGATGAGATCGAGGCGGTCAGCGGAATCAGACCGGACGTCTCCGAAGAGTCTTTCGGAGGAGGTATCCGCGCGTTGCTCCCCGGCAGGAAGATCCTGATCGACAACTCCTTCGACACGCTCATCGCGGAGGAGAGGGAGAATTTCAAATTTGACGGAGGGAATCTGAATGGCTGAGAAGACAGGTGTTATTTACGGTATTAACGGCCCCGTCATTTATCTGAAGAACGCTCCCGGCTTCAAGATGGCCGAGATGGTGTATGTCGGTGAGGAGAATCTGGTCGGTGAAGTCATTTCCCTGTCCGGTGATATGACGACGATCCAGGTCTATGAGGAGACCGGCGGCATGAAGCCGGGCGAGATCGTACGCGGCACAGGTGACGCGATGTCCATCACGCTGGGCCCCGGCATTCTCAATAACATCTTCGACGGCATCGAGAGACCGCTTTCCGAGATTGCCAGGGAGTCGGGAAAATATATTGCCCGCGGTGTGCAGGTGAGCTCTCTGGATGAATCGAGAAAATGGAAGGTCACTGTGAAAGTAAAGCCCGGTGACGAGATTACCGGAGGATGTGTCATAGCGGAATGTCCGGAGACCGCCTCCATTACACACAGATCCATGATGACGCCGCTGATCGGGAAGGCTGTCGTAAAGTCGGTCGCTCCGGACGGAAATTATACGATTACAGATCCGATCGTGACGGTGACTCTTCCGGACGGAAGTGAGAGGGAACTTACGCTCGCACAGAAGTGGCCGATCCGCGTTCCGCGGCCCACTGCGAAGCGCATGCCGGCCTCCATGCCGCTCATCACCGGACAGCGTGTCCTGGATACGATCTTCCCGATCGCCCGCGGCGGCACAGCAGCCATCCCGGGAGGTTTCGGGACCGGTAAGACCATGACACAGCACGCCATCGCGAAGTTTTCCGATGCCAATGTCATTATTTATATCGGCTGCGGCGAGCGGGGCAATGAGATGACGGAAGTCCTCGAGGACTTTTCCAAACTGGAAGACCCGAAGACGGGCAACAAGCTGATGGCCCGTACGACGCTCATCGCCAACACATCCAATATGCCGGTCGCTGCCCGTGAAGCATCCATTTACACAGGTATTACGCTGGC
>DMAZ01000081.1 GCA_003446335.1 Lachnospiraceae bacterium
GCAGGGACGCTTCCGCTCGGTCTCGCTGGCAGCGGTACTAATAAAAATTCATCGCCAAGGCTCGAATTTTTAAAGTATCGGACGCTCGACGACGACCTGCTTAAGCAATTATTTCGATTGCGGCTTGACTTTAAGTGACAAGTGGGAAGTTTTAGTAATACATAAATACCTGATGATAATACTAACGGTAAGACTTGTGCCTCGAAATAAAGCGGAAAGTCAAGAGGTGCGGCCATGAAGCAGAAGATGCGGAGAAAATGGCCGGAAAGGAGAAACATGCAGACTGGTGAAGTCTTAAGAAGGGTAGCTTTTAACTCCCTGGATACAGTTAAGGGCGGAAAACTGAACCGGATCCTGGAAGTGAACGAGAGTGAGATCGTTCGCGGGATCACACAGGAATATGAGAAGAGACGCATAAAGGCGATTACGGATCACGCACGGTTCAACTGCGCTTTTTATAAAGATATTCCTGAAAATCACACGCTTTCGGATTTTCCGGTCATGCGTAAAATGGATTATAACCTGAACCGACAGACGATCCTGGCGGATGAATATCAGGGAAAGGAAGACACCCTGTATCAGCTGAATACCAGCGGCTCGACAGGAGTACCGTTCACGGTCTATGCGGACGGGGAGAAAATGAACCGCGTGTTTATGAACACCATGGCCGTTTATGAGCTGAACGGCTTCCGCATCGGTATGAAGCGGGGGGAGTTCCGTGTCTGGATCAAAGGAAAAAATGCTATCAGTCCCTGGAAATCGTTCAAGAATAATCTGAAAATGATCGATATCTCCAATATGGGAGATGAGTATCTCGCGAAGGTATGCGAACGTATACGCAGGGAGAAAATGCAGTGCCTCGTCGCCTACTCAAGTGCGCTCACTGCGCTGGCCGAATATATTGAGCGTGAACATGTTGATCTCGGCAAATGGCAGGTGGAGATGATCTTCTCCATGGGCGAGGCGCTCCCGCAGTCTACCTATGATCTGATCAGGGAACTGTTCGGTTTTGCGCCGGTACGGTCCTACGGCAATAATGAGAATGGGTTCATAGCGGTGACACTTCCTGCTGATGACCGTTATGTCGCGGATCTTTATAATTATTATATCGAAATTTTGAAACTTGATTCAGATGAACCTGCAGCAGAAGGGGAAGTCGGCCGGATCGTTGTCACGGATTATTATAACAGAGCATTTCCGATGATACGGTATGATACCGGGGATACGGGAATTTATACGACGGAAATTGACGAACACGGCAGGAAACACGGATATTTCACCGAGATATACGGGAGACGCGGATCTCTGATGTACAACACTAAAGGAGAGCCTCTGTCGATCCATGTTTTTATGAATGTGCTCCTTAAAATGGAGGGCATTGTTCATCAGTCAAAATGCATCCAGTGGGAGAAGAAGCGCTATGAGCTCCTGATCAACGCGGACCGGGACAGGCTTGTTGAGAAAGACCTTGTTGATCTTTACAGAAAGTATCTCGGTGAGGATGCCGTGATCGATGTGACCTATGTTGACGAGATTCCGGTACAGCAGTCCGGTAAGCGCATGGTATGTGAGAATCGCTGCCCGGATTATGCGGATTGACGAGGGAGGATTTAATGTGAAACAGAAAGTTTCGGATTTTATTGCGGATTTTATTGCCGATGCCGGCATTACCGAATTGTTTACGGTCCCCGGCGGACTGGCCATGCATATGAACGATTCCTTCGGACACCATCCGAAGATCCATTGTACTTATCAGCATCATGAACAGGCCTGCGCGATGGCTGCGGAAGCTTACGCCAGGTACTCCGGCCGTATGGCAGGTGTCTGTGTGACAGCAGGACCCGGTACGACAAATGCCGTCACAGGTGTGCTCGGGTGCTGGATGAGCTCTATTCCGATGATCGTTCTGTCCGGCCAGACGAGACGCGCGACGTCTGTTGAGAGTACGGGGCTCGATCTCAGAAGCCGCGGGATCCAGGAATGTGAGATCACGGAGATCGTAAGACCGATCACCAAATACGCCGTCAAGGTCAGAGATGCTGAAACGATCCGTTATCATCTTGAACGGGCTGTTCATCTGGCACGGAACGGAAGACCGGGACCCGTCTGGATCGATGTTCCGCTCGATATCCAGGGCGGAAGCATTGAGACAGATGACCTGATCTCCTATGATCCCGGGGAAGATCCGGATGAGAGAAGACCGGAGATCCCGGATGCGACCGTTTCTGAGATCCTGGAGAAGATCCGGAATGCCGAAAGGCCTGTCCTTTTCCCGGGCTTCGGCGTCAGACTTGCCGGTGCGCACGAGAGCTTTATCGAGATGGCTGAGATCCTCGGTGTTCCTGTATGTGACGGTGTGAGTTCTGTGGACGCGATCGCCTATGATCATCCTCTTTATACCGGCCGATGCGGAGGTACCGGTGACCGGGCCGGCAATTTTGCGGTCCAGAACAGCGATCTGTTCTTCTCGATCGGATGCCGTCTCAGTTATTCGCAGACCGGTTTCAAGACGGAGAGCTGGGCGAGAGAGGCCTATAAGATCATCGCGGATATAGACGAAAATGAGATCATGAAAAAAGATCTGCGTGTTGATATGCCGGTGGTATCTGACGCAAAGGATCTTACGGAGAAACTGATCGAAGGCGCGAAGGCGCTCGGCGCATCGAAGGAGCATCCGCTCAGTCAGGCAGCGGAATGGCGCAGCCGGTGTCTTAACTGGAAGGAGAAATATCCCGCTGTCACGGAGGAGCATTATAAGGTCCTTGAAGCGGGACGTACCAATATCTATGCTTTTTATGATGAGCTGTCCGAGGCTCTTCCCGATGACGCGATCCTGATGGTCAGTGTCGGAACATCCCGTGTGGTCGGCAGTCAGACTTTCCGGACAAAAGCGGGACAGAGATTTATCACCAATTCCAATACGGCATCCATGGGATTTGATCTTCCGGCTGTCGTAGGACTCAGCCGCGCCGAGCCCGGCCGGACGATCGTATGTGTGACCGGTGAGGGATGTCTGATGATGAACCTGCAGGAGTTTCAGACACTCAGGCAGAACCGGATCCCGTTCCGGCTTTTCGTCGTGAACAATGAGGGATATCATTCCGTCCGTCAGACACAGACCGGATTCTTTAAGACGAGCCTTGTCGGTGTGGGAGAAGAGAGCGGTGATCTGAGCTTCCCGGACCTTGAACTGATCGCGGCGGCATTCGGCCTTCAGTATTATGCATGCCATGCTCCGGAAGACCTGAAGGGAACGATAAAGAAAGCTCTCTGCGGTGAGGAATCCTGTATCTGCGAGATTTTCGTCACCAAGAAGCAGTTCACCGAACCGAAGATATCTTCCAGAAAACTGGAGGATGGCAGTATGGTATCGGCACCTCTCGAGGACATGTATCCGTTCCTTCCGAGAGAAGAGCTTGCAGAGAACATGTATATTGAGATGGATGAAAGTTCCAGGAAGGTCTGATTCGGATGAAAACGGTTTTTATTACAGGTTCGACCAGTATGATCGGCGCAGCGCTCACAAGGCAATGCCTGAAAGAAGGAAAGACGGTCTATGCGATGGTCAGAAAGAATTCGCCGAAAATAGCCCGCCTGCCCGAACACGAAAATCTTCATCTGGTGGAAGGATATCTTGACGAGTTGGCTCTGCTGCCGGATAAAGTCCCAGAGAGATGTGATACGTTCTATCACATAGCATGGGGGCATACAGGAGCGAGAAGAAATGACAGCACAGATCTGCAGGCTGTCAATATACAGTACACACTGGATGCGGTCCATTGCGCCAGGGCGATGGGGTGCAGCAGGTTTATCGGAGCCGGTTCCCAGGCGGAATACGGACCGAAGAATCTTGACAGGATCGGTCCCGATACGGAAACCGCGCCGGTCAATCCCTACGGAGCAAGCAAACTTGCGGCGGGACTCCTTGCACGGATGCTTTGCAGGGAGATCGGAATGGAGTGCATCTGGCCGCGCATTTTCAGCACATATGGGATTTATGACAAGGAAAGCTCAATGATCTCAGTCTCTCTGAGGAAAATGCTGAACGGCGAGCGGACATCCTTCTCCCCGGCCGAGCATCGCTGGGATTATCTGTTCTCAGAGGATGCAGGCTACGCCTTCTATCTCATGGGAGAGAAAGGTAAGGACGGCAGCATCTACTGCATCGGCAGCGGGCAGGGACGCGTGCTCCGCGAATTCATAGAGGAAATGGCTGCGTGCTGCGGTGTGCCGGTGGAAGGGATCGGTGACATCCCCTACCCGGAGAGCGGACGGGTCCGGAATCTCTGTGCGGATATTTCAAATCTCACAGAAGATACGGGATTTGTACCCCGGGTATCCTTTGAGGAGGGGATCCGCCGAACGGTTGAATGGATGCGCAATTCATAATTGTTACGTCATTATGATCATGTGAGGAAATATGGAGAAGAAACTGATATCGGTCGTTGTACCGACTTATAACGAGCAGGAAAATGTTGTACCGCTCACAGATACACTGGTAAAGATCTTCACGGAAGAACTGCCTGAGTACGATTATGAAATCATTTTTATCGATAATCATTCCAAAGATAATACAAAAGTGCTGATCAGGCAGATCTGCAGCAGGAATCCTAAAGTAAAGGCGATTTTCAATGCCAGAAATTTCGGACAGATGAGATCTCCGGTCTATGGTTTCAAACAGGCTTACGGGGACTGTGTTGTTCGACTGAATGCCGATTTTCAGGATCCGCCTTCCCTTATCCCGACATTTGTACGGGAATGGGAAAAGGGTCACAAAATCGTGATCGGCATTAAGGAGAAGACGGAAGAGAACTTCTTCATGGCATTTGTCCGCAGACAGTATTACAAATTCCTGAGGAAAATTACGGATATCGGCCACATCGAGAATTTTACCGGATTCGGTCTCTTCGACAAAGCCTTTGTCGATGTGGTACGCAGCATACATGATCCGCTTCCCTATTTCCGCGGAATGGTCGCTGAATTCGGATTCGAGTATAAGACAATTCTTTACCAGCGGCCGAATCGAAGGGCCGGCAAGAGTAAGAACCATTTCTACAGCCTCTATGATGTGGCGATGATCGGCATTACATCTTACTCAAAGGTTGTACTGCGGCTGGCGGCATTTCTCGGATTTATTATCGGCGGTCTGAGTTTTGTCGTGGCGATCGTCTATCTGATCCTGAAACTGGTACACTGGGATTGGTTCCGATCGGGAATAGCACCGCTGGTCATCGGTGTCTTCTTCCTCGGCGGTGTGAACCTGTTCTTTACCGGTCTGCTCGGCGAGTATGTTCTGGCCATCAATTCCAGAGTGCTTGACAGACCCCTCGTAGTGGAAGAGGAGCGGATCAATTTCGACGTGAAGCCGAAGGAAAGCCCTGACGGAGATCCGGATCGAGCAGCAGACGGGGAGCCGGTAGGGGAAACGGATGAGGAAGCATCCTGATGCCGCATGTCAGCTGAGTATGAATGATAAATGATATTTGAAAAAATACAGGATTAAAAAAGAGGGCTGCCGCAATACGGCGTGTCACCACTATATATGCCGGACGTTCTTTGCATATGTCTGTCATCTATAGCGGTTGCACCGTCTGATGCGGCAGCCCTCTTTTTCATGTAACTGCTGATTTAAACTTTTATGAGAAGACCACTTTGGTATCTCAGGTCATTTGCTGCTCTGCCTCAGACGGCTCTTCTTTCTTCCTGCGCGTCGGAAGGATGAACAGAAGGAGCATGACAGCCAGAGACGCCAGGGACAGACCGACTCCGTACTTGAAATACGGGATGGCATACTTCAGGACGACCTTATTGGTCCCTTTATTCAGCGTGATCCCGAGAAGTCCGCCGTTCACATTCGTAATGACTGCCTCTTCTCCGTCGACATAGGCCTTCCAGTTCCGGGAATACAGGAGCGGTACGCAGAGAAGACAGCCTTTCTCCGGAGTTTTTACCGTTGCGGAGTAGGTATCATGCAGGAACGTGATGTCCGATATATCTGTAGAGGCCAGTCTGCTGAAGTCCGAGGCAGCATCCCGGATCGTCGTGATCTTCATTTCCCGGAATGTGATTTCGGCATCTCCCCCAAAATCGATACGGATATCTTTCACTCTGTCCGGAAGCAGGATGTTGAGCTCCGGATAATCCCGGCTCAGGTAATAGATGTAACTGAGTTCCGGACACAGGCCCGGATGCTCTTGGGTCGTCAGGAAGATCTGGATCTGGGACTCCCCGACGAGCTTTTCGGGATCAGCGGACAGCGTCAGGTACTGGATCTCATTCTTTCTGCTTGTATTGACTGATGAGAGATCGTAAAGGAAATAGGGGTCCGCACCGTTGGCGGTCACCGTGAGCGAATGGTCGTCATTGTCCTGCAGGGACAGATCATTCATACCGTAGATTTCCTTCGAGAGGTCCGTTTCTTTTTCCGACGAATCAAAATCCGATCCGGAAGGTGCAGCGGTCCGCGGCACGATGTCTTCCGTCCTGACATAGGAGGCAGTCAGCGCGCGCATTCTGTCGATCCCGTCGAGAGCGGAGAATTCACTTCCGCTGATTTCCTTATCATAGACATAGCCGAACGGAAGGGTATTTACGTTCTCAAATGTCCGGTTCCTTCCGGTAGCGTCAATTTCCTTGAACAGGGTCTGTTCCATGGTATCCGCGGCGAAATCAGGTTCATCGGTGATCAGGTATTTGCCGCCGAGCAGCGTGTACAGATAATACTGCGGATATCCGACGATGAAAAAATTACTCGATTTCTGGTATATGCCCGCCGCTCTGGTGAGCGATACGAGGGAGGCTGAATTGGTATTGGAATAGACGCTGACAGCATTATGGCCGTCCACGAGACCCTCATTGGCCCTGTCATATTCCGTACTGGTACAGATGCGATAGAGCGATTCGTCTGTACTTCTGATCTTGTTCGATGCCTCCTGAGTCCCGTCATTATAAAAATTGTTGTAGAAGCCCTCTTTGGTCAGGAAATCGCGGTCATACAGTCCCGGCAGATTGAGCAGGACCAGTTCCGCTCCGAGAACAAGCGTCATGAAAACGGCCAGCTTCGGACGAAGATTGTCGGAAAGATGAAGCATGAGCAGGAACCAGAACAGAACGACAAAGCCTGCGGCAAGGACCAGCGTCTTGGTGCGGAAATCAAGGCCGAAGCGTTCACGCGTCATATAGAGCAGGGCGAGCGATCCGATCATGACGACCGGCGTCAGGATCCAGGAGACAACAAGAGAGGCCTTGTGAACGTGCTCGTCCAGATCTTTCATGAGGAATGCGATGGCAATGCACTCGGCGAAGCAGATGATGAAGGAGTATCGCTGGGCTCTCGGGTTGAACGTGAGGATGTAGCCGGCCAGCGGAAGCGCGAGCATAGCGGCCGTGACCAGCAGGGAGAAGAAAGTCCTGACAAAGGATCCCCTGCGGAAGAACAGGTAAATGACCGCAAAGGAGAACAGAACGCTTGTCGAGAGAAGTGCCGCCTCGTAGTAATTTACCGATCCGGTGAAAGCGTTGCCTGCCCCGAAAATATTGGCAGAAAAAAATCTGCCGAGGAAGGTCAGATAAGTCTTCCATTCAAAGGGCCTCACAAGATCCGCCAGGCTGCCGGATGACGCATCGCCTGTCCGTGAGCTGCCGATGAAAGACAGGATGATCGGGAGGACCGATACTGCGGAGAGGAGGACGGATCCGATGCCTGTAAGAAAAAGGTAAAAGAGTCTTTTGAAAATTAGCAGGAAAGAACCTTCTTCACCGGAAAAAGCAGTATACAGGACAACGTAGAGAGCGCTGAAGGCTGCTGCCATGTAGAAGAAATAATAATTGGATATCAGAAAAAGAGCATACCCCAGCGTAAGACCGACGGCCCATCTCCTTCCTCCGTTCATGAGGAATCCCTGAAGGAGGAACATGATGACCGTGAACATGAGCATGCACAGGCCATAACTGTAATTCTGTCCCCAGACGATCATGTAGGAAGAGAATGACCATGCAAGCGAAGGAAGCAGCGCAGCATAGTTATTCCCCGTGAGCCGCCTGAAAAAGCCGAAAGCGAAGAGGGATGTCAGCATGTGCGTAAGGAAGACGACCAGCAGGATCCCCATGGGGAAATTATCTCTTCCGAACAGCAGGATCAGGAGTTTGAGCGGGTTGAGATACTGAAGGAATGTGGCCGTCGTGTCCGCGCCGAGTCCGTCCCAGAGAGTATAGAAGGAAAAAGTCCGTGTCTCATAGAGACGGGAGAGCATGACGATGATCGGATAGCTGGAAGAGAGTGAATCCGAACCGACATCACTGTACATGTAGACCGCGTCTCCGAACAGAAAACGACCGTACAGTATAAGGTACAGTACGGCCGTCACTGTAAGGAGAGTGGTCCGTGTGTGTTTTCTTATGAAGGAAGACATAACACAGATACCTCCTGATTATTTTTTGAAGAAATTGTAAATCGAGTTGACAACTTTTTCGCGATCTTCTTTTGAGATTCCGTAATAGAGTGGAAGTCTGAGAAGACGCTCGCTCTCTTTTGTCGTGTAGACATCTTCACCGTGGAACCGTCCGAACTTTCTTCCTGCCGGAGCGCTGTGCAGCGGAATATAATGGAAGACGGCCAGGATTTCGTCAGCGCGGAGATGTCGAATCAAAGCGGACCTCTCCTCAAGGTCTGCCAGCTTTATGTAGTACATGTGGGCATTATGACCGCATTCTTCCGGAATGTGCGGCTGAACGATCTTCCCTTCCCGGGCCAGCTGGCGGAGCGACTCATTGTAATAGTTCCAGGTAGCCATGCGGTCATTGTAAATTTTGTCATACTCCTCGAGCTGGGCCCAGAGATACGCGGCGTTCAGATCGCTGGGAAGATAGGAAGAACCGTAATCCACCCAGGTATACTTGTCGATCTGTCCGCGGAAGAACTTGCTTCTGTCCGTTCCCTTTTCACGGTAAATCTCTGCCTGGTCACGATGAGCAAGATCCGGAAGGACCAGCGCGCCTCCCTCACCCATCGAGAAATTTTTGGTCTCATGGAAGGAATAGCAGCCGAAATCACAGTCTTTCCCGAGAGGTCTGCCCTTATAGGTAGAACCGAATCCCTGCGCGGCATCCTCGACGATCTTAAGCCCGTGTCTTTTTGCGATGTCCCTGATCGTGTCGATCTCACAGGCTACGCCGGCATAATCGACTGTGGCGATGACTTTCGTTCTGTCTGTGATGGCATCTTCGATCTTTTTCTCGTCGATGTTCATGGTATCCGGCCGGATATCCACGAAAACAAGGTTGGCTCCGCGCTGGACAAATGCGTCCGCCGTTGAGCAGAATGTATAGGACGGAAGGATGACTTCATCCCCCGGTTTCAGGTCGCATAAAAGAGCGGCCATCTCAAGGGCAGAGGTACCTGAGGTCGTCAGATACGTTGCGGGAACATCGAATTTTTCATTCATCCACGCCTGACATTTCTTGGTAAAGGTACCGTCACCGCATATTTTTCTGTTGTCGATGGCCTGCTGCATATAATAAGTCTCTTTCCCGGTGCTTGGCGGGACGTTAAAATCAATCATGTATTTCCTCCATGCAATGGACATGTTTATTACATTTTATATGTGCCGATACAATTCGGGTACAGAAGATCGCATCCGTCGGCATCCCTGAGAGCCATCTCGGAAATGATCTCTTCCGTACGCGCGTCGATTTCCTCCCTGCTGTCCGCGACGATATAGAAGCGGGCGGCATACGGCATTCTCTGGGGAGAACCGATCCGCTCCCCGGCCGAATAGAAAATCTTACCGTATTGTACATCTTTTCGGTCCAGAATAGCAAGGGCAGAGCTCAAATCCTGCACAATTCCGTCTCTGGCATGAAAATAAATGACGGCAGCGGAATTCTTCGCGAAAGGATCGCAGGAATCAAGCAGTGCATTCAGTCTTTCCGCGTCAAATGCTCCTGCCAGAAGAATCTCCTCGATGGAGACACCGGTGGTGAACTCGATGAGTTCATGTTCATAACCGAGATATCTGGCAGCGATCTCACCGACCATAAAACCTTTTTCCGGTCCCCAGAAGAATTGCATGGACAGCGGTCCTTCTTTCTGTCCGGTACGCCCGATATAGCGGGTGAGCGCGTGGAGAGCAGGACCATATACACGGTCGATCAGTCTGGATGGGTAGATATTCCGCGTGCTGAGCGGAATCTCTTCCGGATCGTGGGATGTTTTTTCGCGGTCGGCGATACCGAGGACTCTGACGACTCCGTCACGGACCCAGCACTGCATATTGAATTCATATTCGTCGTTGTATTCCTCCGCCAGGACTTCCGGCCGGCCTGATGTCTTAAGGCAATCCGCAAAATGCGTACGGATATCTGAAATGCTCCGGACGATCTTAAGACCCCGGGATCCGTACATATCCAACGGTTTGATGACCAGCGGGAAGGAAAGTTCCGAAAGTTCCGAGTCCTTAAAATCCGGCATCAGCAGAACGCTTTTTGTGGTCCCGATCCCAAGCTCCGTGCAGGTGCGGTTAGTGATATTCTTGTCTCTGTACCATGGCAGCTGGCCGGGGACGAGATGACAGGGCAGCGAAGCTCTGTCCGCAATTTTTACCATACATTCAAGGAGGAGATCCGAGTAAGCTGTAGTGATCGCGTCGACATGTTCCTTTTCGGCGATCTTCGCGACAGCGTCAATGTCCCTGATATCCGCGTCATAGGCGATGCCGCCGAGGCGGACGGATTCCTTTTTCGCCGGAGCGCCGGGATTGCCGTCGACAACGACTGTGCGGATGCCCTTTTCGCGGGCCAGTTTTACGAGCGGAACGAATTCCTCGAGAGCTCCTAAAATAAGCAGTGTTTTTTCTGACATGGATTCTCACCTCCCGGTCTCTGTAAGGACAGCTTCCGCAACTGTCAGCATATCTTCTTCGCCATAACGCTGGTCACACGGAAGAGCCAGAATATTGGCTGCGTAATTCTGCTCCACGCTGCCGGCGGGCGCGCTTTCGATCAGGTCGGTCCAGTAGGTCGGAACAAAGATTTTCCGGGCTGCCAGCTTCCTTCGGACGGCAGGACCGTCCTTTACCAGCATCGGGTACACGAAGGGACCGATATCCGGGACGCGCAGTATGCCCTCGTTTTCAAGAGGGTTGTATCCGCCCAGATGCTTCCGAAGCGTCAGGTAGTTGGACATACGCTTTGACGCGATCCGGTCATAGTCGAGACCGCCGAGAATGTTTTCGGTCAGAGCAGACATTTTCGCAGGCGCGGCTCCTTCATAAGAATGCGCGTTGTTCAGCATCTGGCTATAAAAACTTCCGGCGTCTTTTTCATATCTTCCGAGTATGTGCGCAAACCGGCCGTGGGAGAAATCCTGCTCATCGGGTTCTGCCATTTCCCGGAAGGGATAGAGGTAGGCCCCGTCCGTCACGCCCAGGAATTTGCGTACCGAATAAAGCGTCGGGACACCCTCTGCCGGCCTCTGAAAGAAGGCATGGGTGTTGTCCGCCAGAATACGTTCATAGCGATCCTTTAAGGCGGAAAGCCGTTCATTCGTCAGCTGTCCGTATGCATTGTCGATGAAAAGCCACTCGTCTTCGCCGAGCGTGGCGGGAAGATCGGAATCGAGGGGAGAAAAATCCGGACGTATACGGTACCGGATGATTTTGATCCCCGCGGCCTTCACAGCATCTGTGA
Organism: Lachnospiraceae bacterium; assembly: GCA_003446335.1. The sequence continues at coordinate 11,686 of DMAZ01000081.1, forward strand.
CGGAGGCACAGATAAAATACGGAAGGTAGAGCGTTCCGCAGCCGACCTGCCGAAGGAACCAGGCGACAGCGCATCTTCCGAGATTCAATTTTAAACAGCCGGGATGATACTCCCGGCCGCCAAGATTTTCAAATTCCAGATATCCACCTATTTCTCTCATGGTATTTTCCTGTTTTAAATATGTATGTTTCGTTATCGATCAGGCTGTCTGATTATATATGTTCAGTTTTCGATCAGGCTGTCTGATCCGGAGGATCGATATCCTTCTGTCTCAGCACATAGTGCGGCATCTTCTTTGATTCGTCAAGAATATGCATCAGATATTCTCCGAGAATTCCGACGGAGAGCAGCGTAAGACCGGTCGAAGCAAGCATGACGAGGATCAGAGATGTCCAGCCCTGAACGGA
>DMAZ01000129.1 GCA_003446335.1 Lachnospiraceae bacterium
GTAACGCTTGCAGGGTCACGCCAGTCGGGCTGGCACAGCATGCCGACCGTGTAGCCGAAAGATTCGAGAACACGGCTTATGATTGCACTGCCGAAGCTGGGATGATCTACGTAGGCGTCTCCGCATACGTAGACAAAGTCCAGCTGCATGAGACCCTTTTCCTCCATCTCTTTTCTGTTTACCGGTAAAAAGCCTTCTGCCATAGCCGCTCCCTGAATGATCTGATCGTAATGAGTGATCCGCTGCCGGATCCTGCCGCGCGTTTCTTCTTACAGTGAGTATAACACAAAAGAAGGAGTTTGTCTTTTCTCCATCGGGCAGCGTCCTTTCTTGCAAAAGTGACAAAAATCGAACAAAAGAGCACGTTATTATTGTCAATTTCATGAATTTAACATAAAATAGAAGAAGTAGGTCTTTCGCGCTTTCAGGGCTTTTTGAGCGCGAATGTGCAGAGAAAAAAGGCTATCGGGAGGATTAAAAATGAAGCAGTGGACACTTGAAGAGCGCTACAGAGTTCTGAAAAGCGCTGATGAAGTAAAGGATCTCTACGATCGTATTCAGACTTCAAACTACAGACAGAAATATCATATTCAGCCGGTAACAGGTCTTTCCAGTGATCCGAACGGATTCGCAAAGTATGACGGAACATGGCACCTGTTCTATCAGTGGTGCCCCTGGGGCGCGGTACACGGGCTGAAATACTGGTATCATGTATCCTCCAAGGATCTTGTACACTGGGAGAATGAAGGTGTCGGCATGCATCCGGATACATTCTATGACAATAAGGGATGCCATTCCGGTTCCGCAATTGCGAAAGATAATGACCTTTATATTTTCTACACCGGCAATCACAGAGATGAGAACTGGGTCAGAACCCCCTATACATGTGCTGCTAAACTCGGCGAGGACGGAAGACCGATCAAGCTGCCGGAACCGCTGTTCGGACCGCGCGATGATTACAGCGAACATCAGAGAGATCCGAAGGTCGTCTATGTTGCCGAGAAGAATAAGTACTACATCTTCATCGGAGCCCAGACGCTGGATAAGAAGGGAACCGCTCTTATTTATGAATCGGAAGAGCTGCTTTCCGGATGGAAGTTCGCCGGTCAGCTGAATGTTCCCGGATTCGAAGATTTCGGCGGAATGTGGGAGTGCCCGTGCATCGTAAGAATCGGCGGCAAGGATGTCCTGATCATCTCTCCGCAGTATACGAAGCTTCCCGGCCGTGCGGAAAGTACCAATCACAATGTCTATATCATCGGCCATATGGACTATGACACGCTGACATTCACACCGGAATCGGATTATAAGTATCTTGACTTTGGTTTTGACTTCTATGCGGCTCAGTTCGCGGCCAACGTTGACGATCCCGATATGGCTATTCTGATTGCCTGGATCGGCCTTCCTGACAATCATTACTGCACAGAGCCGGAAGAATGGGAAGGCAGCATGTGTCTGCCGCGCGAGCTTCGCATCAAAGGAGACCATATTGTTCAGTCACCGGCTGCCGCGATCGCATCCCTGAGAGACGGCGAGATCGCCGCAGAAGGAAAGCTTCCGGATTTCTGCGAGATGGAAGTAACCAATGCCGGAGGAGATTTCTTCCTTAACCTCTACACGAAGGCTGACGGGACCGGCGGCGTGACAATGAAGTATGATGAGGCATCGAAGACTCTGACAGTTGACAAGACCGGAATGGCTAACCGCTTCAACGAGAACGTGGGCGAAGTTCTGAGCGTACCGCTTGATGAGTCTCTGAGGAATATTCATGTCTTTATCGACAGATGCTCCTTCGAGCTGTTTATCAATGACGGTGACGCGACATTTACATCCCACATTTATCCGACAGCTGATGAGCACAACTACACGATCAGCGAGAACGGATCCGTAAAGATATTCGGACTGAAGCCGTCCGTAACGGATGCATTTGTCATCTGATATTTACTTACTCAGACCGGGTTATCCGATTAATACGGGAATAGAAATTTCAAGAACGCTGCCGCATGATGGCGTGCGCTGCTTCCCGGCGGAGATGGAATCTGCAGATATCTCCACCGGAAGGCAGTGCACTTACCGGATGCGGCAGCCTCTTCTTATATATGAATTAAATGATATGGGTCAGATGAAGGGAAGATATCACTTAAAGACCTTAACATGGACGAGCAATCGTCCTTTTTTTGTGGATGTGACAACACCGGCGTAGATGAATTTGCCGAACCCCCTGACGGACACTCTGCTTCCTGCCTTCAGAGGGAAACCGCCGGAATGTGCAGTGCTGCCGTCCACGATGACTGCCTCGCGGTCGATCAGCTCCTGCGCTTTTCCTCTTGCGAGTCTGAAGACCAATGCAAGAACGGCGTCCAGTCTTTCTGATGCCACCGATCCCTCGCGCTCTTCAAATTCAGGTCTGACTGTGCACTTGCCGGGAGGGATTTCCGCTGCGAGAACAGTCGTATGCTTTACCCGGCAGAGTTCCCTGCAGATATACCCGGTCATCGTCTTTAAGACGAAACAGCAGGCTGAGCTGTCGGTACGGTCGATCAGGATATCACCGATCTGACCGCGGTCGATCCCGAGGTTCATGAGGGCTCCGAGATAGTCCCGGTGTGAAAGTTCGTCGGCAAATCTGGCCTGAACCGGAGAAATATGCAGGCAGGACACCACTTCGGGAGATGCCGATTCCTGCTGGATAAAGCTGTCCGAACTCAGATAAGAGGGCAGGAAAACGCACACACGTCTCTCGGCATCTTCAAAGCCGCCCCACATAATGAACTCCGTTCCGCCGAACCGGTTCGACTGAGGAGGGATGCCGGATTTTCGCATGGCGTTATGCAGGAGGGCCTGCTCGGAGACGGAAAGAAAATCAGTGTGAGTTATATATTCATTCTGAAACGTCTTGTTCGAGAGTTCTTTTAACCGGCTCTCAAGATAATCGGTATCTGCCATAGCTTCTTAATAATTATCCTCTGTATTATATTCATATTCAGGAACGCCCCGGCGTTCCTGCTGTGCCGCGAAAGTGTGCAAAGCACTTTCTAATCTGCGCGGCTGCGATCCGTCATGTTAAGGTGTGCCCATCTTACCACAGTTGGCTTTGAATTGCATTCTTTTTGTGTTTTTGGTATGATTGTCTCATATTGCATAAACTGATGAAAATGGAGGTTTTCGTATGGGGATGAATGTTGTTTGCTTAGATATGGAAGGCGTGCTCGTACCTGA
>DMAZ01000213.1 GCA_003446335.1 Lachnospiraceae bacterium
TCACGCTCGCAGTCCGCCGCACGTCTCTCTGTCATAGAGCTCTGCCTGGAAACATCTTCAAGAATTTCTTTATAATGCTGTATCTTCTCCGGTGTCATACGGTCTCTGATGCAATCGTGAATGATACGATGGATCTGCAGATCCGGGTATCTGCGGATAGGAGAAGTAAAATGGCAGTAATACTTTGCTGCAAGACCGAAGTGCCCGTCACAGGTCGGTTCATATCTTGCCTGCTGCATAGCTCTCAGCAGCACGATGGATATCATCGACTCCACTCCCGTCCCCTTAACGGATTCCACGACCTGCTGCACTTCCTTTGGTGTAATAAACTGTTTCTTCTTCTCGATCTTAACACCCTGCTTTCGGACAAATTCCAGCACTCTCTCGATTTTTTCCGGATCCGGCTCTCCGTGCACACGATATACAAACGGTATTTCTTTTTTCGAAAACTCTTCGGCAACAGTCTCGTTAGCGGTCAGCATGAAGTCCTCTATCAGCCGTGTGGCATCATTGGCCTTCTCCAGAAGAACATCCGTGGGAACACCGTTTTCATCCAACAATATTTTGGCCTCCGGGAAATCAAAATCTATTGCTCCCCTCATTTTTCTGCGCTGACGAATCTTAAGGGAAAGATCCAGCATATCGCAGAACATAGAAATATAGTCAGCATACCGTGAGAGAAGTTCCTCGTCAGACATGGTTGTATCGCGATTCGAATCGCCCACATGAATGCCGTTTTTTCCTCCCCGTTCCGGCTCTGAGATCTCACCGGAACGATCTTTTTCCTGATTCGAAGTATCCCTGTATTCCGTCGCCTTGCCGGACAGTTCCAGAATCCTCTGGACATCCGGATAGCTCATACGCTCATCTACACGTATAACACTTTCCACAATACGATATTTCTCAACGACTGCATCCTGATTCATTTCCATAATGACAGATAACGTCAGCCGGTCCTGACCGGCATTCAGTGAGCAGATACCGTTCGAGAGCCGTTCCGGCAGCATGGGGATTACACGGTCAGCAAGGTATACGGAAGTTCCCCGCTTTAAGGCCTCCCTGTCCAGAGCCGAATTCTCCTGTACATAATTCGATACGTCCGCGATATGAACTCCCAGAATATATCCGTTTTCGGTCTTCGTCAGAGAGACTGCATCATCCAGATCTTTGGCATACGGTCCGTCGATCGTAACCATTTTCCATGACCGGAGATCTTCTCTCCCTGCAAGGTCTCCCTCGATGACATGGTCGGATACTCTTTCCGCCTGTTTTATTGCGCGCTCCGGGAACTCCATCGGAATGTCCATTGACCTCGCGATCGTCAGAATATCTGCTCCGACCTCGCCCTCATGCCCGATGATTTCGGTGATTCGTCCGACGGGGTTTTCATATCTGTTCCCAAAATCCCTGATCTTCACGACGACTTTGTCGCGATCTTCTGCACCGTTCGTGTCCTGTACCGGTACAATAATGATCCTGTCATAATGTGTATCTTCAGGGAAGACCCATCCTCCCCTCTTTTTGCGCACGTATGTTCCGACGATCTCGGTCTTTCCGCGTTCAAGAACGCGGATCACCTCTCCCTCCGGCCGTGATCCTTTCTGTGCCTTTGTCAGACGGACTTCCACACGGTCTCTGTGAAAAGCATCGCCGACGGCATTTGCAGGAATAAAAATATCCATACCGTCAGGACCGGCAGGTTGGTCTTCATCCGGAGTCACAAAACCGAATCCTCTGGAATTACCGCTGAACACACCTGTAAGGTGCTTGTTCTGCGATTTCCCGGAACGGTATGTTTTTTTTATTTTGAAATTTTTTACCGCTTTTCTTTTATGCTGTTTTTTCATTCTGAATAAATCGCCTTTCTGCTCAGCGGATAGTATTATCCGGTTTTCGTGTAAAAAGAAAGACCTCTGCCTGATGCAAAGGTCTCTCATGATCTCAATGGTTTTTCGTCAATCAGCCAAGGAATGACATGGATAAAACGACGGAAAGTACGAAGAAAAGAACCGCCATAATTTTCGTAGCTTTCTCCAGTCCGCCTTCCATGGAACGTCCTCTGTTCTGTCCCCAGTAAGTATCTGCAGCACCGGCAATAGCACCGAGGCCTGCGTCTTTACCTTCCTGCATAAGAACAACAACAGTAAGACCGATGCAGTCAATGACATAAATGATTGTAAGCACAATCTTTAAGATATCCATACTTCACCTCTTCAAAACAAGCTAAAAGGTATAATAACATACAGGTATCCAAAGTGCAATAATTAAAAATAAAAATATTCTCGCATCCTATTTTTTACCTTGATTGGCGACAGCCTCCATTTTGGCTTTCAGCGCCTCCTGATCTCCCAGATAATAGGATCTGATGACGTTATAATTATCGTCAAATTCATAGACGAGCGGTACAGCTGTAGGAATATTGACATTCAGGATCTCCTCCGGAGTCAGATGATCGAAATACTTGACAAGTGCCCTGAGGGAATTGCCGTGCGCCGCTATGATGACACGCTTACCGGCATCCATATCTTTCCTGATCACCTCGTTAAAATACGGAACAACTCTTTCAATCGTTGTCTCAAGACTTTCACAGGAAGGAATGAGTGAGGGATCAACATCTCTGTACATGGCTGCCTTCTTTGCCGATCTCTCATCATCGTCATCCAGGGCAGGCGGCTTCACGTCAAAGGACCTTCTCCAGATTTTTACCTGTTCTTCACCGTATTTCTGTGCCGTCTCGGACTTTTTAAGCCCCTGAAGTGCCCCATAATGACGCTCATTCAACTTCCAGCTCTTTATGACCGGCAGCCATTCGCGGTCCATCTCTTTCAAAACATTGTTAAGTGTATGAATGGCTCTTTTCAGGTAAGAAGTATAGCAGACATCAAAGTCATATCCTTCCTGAAGAAGAATCTGTCCTGCCAAAAGAGCCTCCTCGTTTCCTTTTTCGCTTAGATCAACATCTGTCCATCCGGTAAAAAGATTTAATTTATTCCATTCGCTCTCTCCGTGTCTGATCATGACAAGTTTCTTCATAATTGTCCTCCGCTTTGATACAGACCCATACAATCTCGGTCTGTTATAAAACCATCAGTTACATATATTTCCGCAACGATAAAGCCTAAATATTTGGTTAGTTATATTTAACCCCCTTTATTATATCGCTGTGGGTTTGCATATGCAAACTTTGTTTTCGAGATCTTTCCTATATGTCATTTTTCCCAAAAACAAGCCCCTTTTAACGGATTTTTCTGTCTAAGTTTCTTTACTTTAAATGAACGGTGAAGTAAAATATGAATAGTACCGAATCCACAATTAAGGTTGTAAACAGGCTCCGCAAATACAACGGATGCGGAATATGCCTGCATAAGAAGAAAAGGAGAAACTATGAGCGACAAAAGACCAACAGTATTAATGATCCTCGATGGTTACGGACTCAGCGACACAGTTGAGCATAATGCCGTAGCGCTGGCAAATACTCCGGTTATGGATGAACTGGAAGCGACCTGTCCTTTCCAGAAAGGTTACGCGGCAGGTATGGCGGTAGGTCTTCCGGATGGCCAGATGGGAAATTCCGAAGTCGGACACATGAATATGGGCGCCGGCCGTATTATCTATCAGGAGCTCACACGCATTTCCAAAGCTATCGAGGATGGCGATTTCTTCAAAAATGAGGAGCTTATTGCAGCTGTTCAGAATGCTCTGGACAACAACTCCTCCCTTCATCTGATGGGACTTCTTTCCGACGGTGGTGTTCACAGCCACAATACACATCTCTATGGACTCCTTCAGCTCGCTAAGAAGATGGGCCTTGAAAAAGTTTACGTACATTGCTTCATGGATGGCCGCGACACTCCGCCCGAATCCGGCAAAGGCTTTATCGAAGCTCTCGAAGCCAATATGAAAATGATCGGTGTCGGCTCCATCGCTACAGTTTCCGGCCGTTACTATGCAATGGACCGCGACAACAACTGGGACCGTGTAAAGCTCGCTTATGACGCAATGACCAAGGGCGAAGGCGTTGAGGCAGCAAGTGCAGTCGAAGGTATGGCAGCATCCTACGCAGACGGCAAGCCGGATGAATTCGTTCTTCCGTTCGTTGTACAGAAAGACGGTGCTCCGACTGCTACGATCAAAGACGGTGATTCCGTGATCTTCTTTAATTTCCGTCCTGACCGTGCCCGTGAAATGACACGTGCATTCTGCATCGATGATTTCAACGGCTTCGACAGAGGCGCAAGACTTCATACCAAGTTCGTTGTTTTCACAGATTATGATGCAACGATCCCGAACAAAGAAGTTGCCTTCAAGAAACAGGTCATCACCAACTGCTTCGGCGAGTACCTCTCCAAGCTCGGCATGAAGCAGCTCCGCACAGCTGAGACAGAAAAGTACGCTCACGTAACATTCTTCTTCAACGGTGGTGTTGAGGAGCCGTTCCCGGGCGAAGACAGAGTTCTTATTCCGTCCCCGAAGGTTGCCACATATGATCTTAAGCCTGAAATGAGCGCATTCGAAGTATGTGATGCTCTCTGCGGTGCGATCAGAAGCGGAAAGTACGATTCGATCGTCGTTAACTTTGCAAATGGCGACATGGTCGGTCATACCGGTGTTGAAGCCGCTGCTATCAAGGCTGTTGAGGCTGTCGATAAGGTCGTCGGCAAAGTAGTGGAAGCTCTGAAAGAAGTCAACGGACAGATGTTCATCTGCGCTGACCACGGCAACTGCGACAAGATGGTCGATGAAAAGACCGGCAAGCCGTTCACCGCTCATACGACCAATCCTGTTCCGTTCATCCTTGTCAATGCGGATCCGAAGTGGGATCTTGCTGAAGGCGGACGTCTCTGCGATATCATCCCGACTCTGCTCGCTCTGATGGGACTGGAGCAGCCGGCTGAGATGACAGGCAGATGCCTCCTCGTCGAGAAGAAATAAGGCGCTTTCGATTTACGATCTTGAATAATTCATAAGTAAGAAAAAAGAACTCCGGAAATCTTTTGAAAAAGATTCCGGAGTTCTTTTTTAAACTCAGTTGCAGTAAATTTTATCGCGCATACAAAAATGTGAAATACTTAATTACTTATTGTAGTGGATAATGTCAGAGAAGCTCGGCTTAAGGGAAGCGCCGCCAACAAGACCTCCGTCGATGTTCGGCTTAGCGAACAGTTCAGCAGCGTTGCCGCCGTTTACAGAACCGCCATAAAGGATGCGGACTTCATCAGCAACCTCAGCACCATAAAGCTCAACAAGAAGTGCACGGATCCATCCGCAGACTTCCTCTGCCTGATCGGATGTAGCTGTAACGCCGGTTCCGATAGCCCAGATCGGCTCATAAGCGATAACGACCTTCTTAACAGCGTCTGCATCTACGCCGAGAAGACCGATCTTGACCTGCTGACGAATCCAATCCTTAGTAACGCCCTGCTCTCTCTGTGTAAGAGACTCGCCGCAGCACATAAGCGGAGTAATGCCATGCTCAAGGGCTTTGAGGACTTTCTTGTTAACGATTTCATCTGTCTCAGCGAAATATTCACGTCTCTCGGAATGTCCGA